>CALGPD010000154.1 GCA_937960625.1 uncultured Spirochaetia bacterium
GGTTCTGCTATTTCAACTGTTTCCGCTTCTACAATTTCAACGTGTTCACTTTCTTGCTCTTGTAAAGTTTCACCGAGTTTTATAGCTTCTGCTTCATCAATAACGGTAAAACCTGAAGTAATGGTTCTTGCCGCTCCTTCATGTTCAATACTAACATCAATATCCAGAACCATATCTTCGCTGTTTTTATGGACAATTGTGCTTCCTTCAGGCACTTTTCTGTAAACCATACCCTTTGGAAGCTTAACCGCTTCGATATTAATTGTAGACTTACTCTGTGTATTTAAATTAAACTTTTGATAAGTTTGTTCATCTTTAGTTAAGGCTGTTTGCTCATAATTTTCAGGCATCGGCAAAGGCATGGGCTGCTTATGAGGCAATGCTTTTATTTCATCAATTCTTCTATTTAATGAACGGTTTTTATAAAAGAAAAACAGCAGAATAACGATAATTATAAGAAATAATAAAATTGCAATAAAAGTGTATTTTATTTTCGTTACTATTGGAAAGTTTAAATATTTGAGTTTTTTAAACTTTAAGTTTTCAGGAAATCCTGATAGCGGAATTGAAGATAAATTAATATTTTTTATTTTCGTTGCAATAATATTCGGACGTTTAATAATAATATCCCCGGTCATTAATTTCGGGTCTATTCTAACTGTTAAGGGCATGGTTACGATTTCACTTTTATTTCCCGCTTTATCTATTGCCCTTATATGAAAATAATACGTTCCATTATCTAAGATATTAAAACGCAGTTGGTTTGCTTTGGATGATTTAGCCATGTATTTGAAAAATTTTGGATACTGGGAAAGAGCGTATTCATATTGATAATCATCCCCGTTTTTATTCCACCTTATTAATCCCGTTGGTACTCCTATAATTTTTCTTACTTTATCTGAATAAACGTTTTTGTCGGGTAAAAACGGCTTGGGTTTATCCGGGGAGATAGTATCTATTATAAACTTTAGGTTTGTAACAGGAGAACGGTTGCCTGCTTTATCAATATAATATATATGAAAATAATGTTCGCCTTCTTCAAGTTTTTTTGAAACACTTGTTTCTGAAATTGCAATTTCATTGGATTCAATTGGTTCTGGAATTTCCTGATAATTTTTGCTGAAAGAATAATAAATTTTTGAAACACCGGAATAGTCTTTTATAGGTTTCCATCGTATTGTTACATTATTCGTTTTTATATAACCCGTTTCTTTTATTGCTCCTACTACATATGGGGAAACACTCGTTGTCGTTGTATCGGGTTTGCGTTCGTTTAATGTAAGCAGGCCATTTATTTTATCAATATATAAAATTGATACTCCGGATTTTTCAATAATAGGATAAGGATAAACTGAATTTGTTTTACTGAATATTGCGTTTCTATCCGTTTCGACTTTTGAATTTTTAAGGTTAAAAGTATTGTAATAAATATTTTCAACCCTATCCCTTCTATCTTTCCAGAAAATGTATAGTAAATCATTAATTTTAATTAGATTTGACTGCCTACAGTCTGAAGCGGTTTTTGAAATTTTATAAATTTTTCTGTCTTCAGGTGATTTATTCTCCCCGGGAATAATTTCAGTCATATAAATAGCAAAATTAACGTTTTTATTGCTTTCCCAAGTAACGTAAATTTTTCCGTTTATGCTTATTGCTTTAGGGTTATGATTGTTTCCGTGGGTTTTTGTTATGCGTTTTTCCCGTTGCCAGGTTTTGCCCATATTAAAAGAATATTTATAATAAATTTCAAAGGGCACGTTTCTTTGCCCTGTTTTTACAGGAGGCCTTGATTCCCAGAACATGTGAATTTGGCTGCCCTTAAATAATAAAAACGGAGCAAATGAAAACGAATACTGGCTAACGAGTTTTCTTTCAAACGAAAAATTACCCCCGTTATCAATACTCGTAATGTATTTAATATCAACCTGTAAGCTTTTTTTCGCTTTTTCATGATATAGAACAAAAATAGTGCGGTTATGATGATATATAAAAGGCATAAAACTTGTTTGTTCAGTGGAAATTATTTTTCTGGGTTCGGAAAAAACTTCCCCCGCGTTTTCACTTTTTGAAAAATAAACTGAATTATCATTTCCCTGCCAGGTAACGAATATGCTCTGTCCTGAGGAAGCTGCTGTAGGGTTTATAGTTTGATGTTTAGATGAAATAATGGGCCCTGCAACTTTAAGGTTTTTTGAGTAGCTGCCATCCGGGTATCTGAATTTAACGTAAATCGAATATCCTTTTTCTTCTTTAACAAGAAAACTCATAAGAATTCTTTTGTTTTTATTTTCATTAATTCGGAAGAAAACCATGTTATTCAAAACAGGCTTAGGCTTATCCCAGTATAAATCTCTGGCGAACAACAAAGGTGAAATTATTAAAATTAATATTATTAAGAACTTTTTCATCATTACCTCTTTAATCTATCGATAGATTAAACCTATTGCTTTAGCTTACCTTTTAATACATCGCGAAGTTGTATACCGTTAGGCCTTCTCATAATTCTAAGCGCAGCGTTAATAATTTGCAGCCCTCTTCTATACTGTTTCTTGTTATACGCTGCCATAGCCATATAATATAAGCGCACATATTTTTTATATGTGTCCCCGCCCGGCTGGCTTATACCTCCGCCCTGGCCAAAGCGTTTTCTGTTTATCGCCTGCCTTTGCAGCCTTTTGACATTATTCATTTCAATATCCGTTGCAAACGGATTTATTTTTATTGCCTGATTAGTAATTCCTATTACTTTATTATCGTTCTTTTTACTAAACTCGGCCAGAGCGATTTGATAAAGCTGCCTTACATTGGTTTTTTGTGCGGGAGTTAATCTTCTAACCAAACGCTGGGGTTTTGCCCTTTCAAGTAAAATGTTTAATCTCGCCCTATAAAAATAAGCTCTGTCTTCTTTTCTGATTTTTAATAAAAGAGCGTAAGCCCGTTCTTTTTGCATATTTGGAGGCCTTAAGTATGCCCGAATTTTTACAACATAATCATTTAAAAACTCAATATAGCCTTTGGGGTCAATACGTTTATAAATCCTTTTAATAAATTCAAATGCGAGCTCATTATTTGGAAACCATGTCAAAATAGTCCGCCATTGAGACAGGCTTTTAGTATATAAATCCTCTGATTCTTTTGTTAATTTCCTCTGTTTTTTAAATATTATTTCTGCATTATTATATAGCTCTGTGCCTCTTGTTGAAAAAGCTAAATATTCGTTATACCGCCTGTGTTCGGGTGTAACTTTACTCTCACTTTTAACCAGCAAAGCTTCTCTAGCGCTTTTTAAATATCTTTGAGCTTCTTCGTTATCAGGTAAGATTTCCAATACCTTATTAAAAGTTACAATCGCTCTTTGAAATTTTTGCTGGTCAAATGATTTCTTACCCTGTTTAATTAATCTTTCAACGAGTTCCCTTAGACGCTTGTTTTCAAGCTTTTTAATATTCTTAATTTTTCTATTACAACGTTTAATCATTTCATCACACCGGGCAACGTCTTTGGGCCTTTTTAGTTCGGAGTAAATTTTTTGTGCTGAATAAAAATTTACTTTCGCGTCTTCAATTTGATTTACTCTAGCCTTTATAGTAGACCGTTTATCTTTGGACGCGCTGTTGAATTTACTTTCACCGAGTTTAAACTGACGTCCTGCTTCTGTTATCATAAACGCAAGACGTTTTTGTTTTTCAAGTATATCATTAATACGCGTTAAATATTCCTTAACTTTTTTTTCTCCGAACGGATATTTTTTTTGCAAATGTTCAAGCAGAGCTTTGGCCCTTAAATATTCTTTCTCATTAAAAAACTTTACAGCTTTTGCGAATTTTTTATTAAACTCTGCGAGCAAAGCCAAGCGTATTTTGGTGTTAATAAGATTTGTTATCATTTTAATATAGTTTTCAATTTCTTTTGTCTTAAATGGATAAGATTCTTTTAAGGAAATAAACGCCCGTTTTGCATCGGCATATTTTTGGGATTTGTATAATGATATTGCGCTATTATATTTTTTATCAAATTCTTTTCTTTTAGCAATTGAAATAAGCTTCAACCGGCAAATTTGTATTTTATCTTCAATGTCTTTATCAGGCTTTTCCCAGACTTTTAAATAGTCTTGAAAGTTTTTCAGCGCGAGTTTCCATTTTTTTTCATTAAAATATTTTAATCCCGCCGTTTTAAAATTATGGGCTTTCTTGTGTTTAGTATAAAGCACAATTTTTTCATCCGCGTCTTTTACAACGTTTTCATTTTTTGAAAAATCTTTTTTAATTATTTTTAAAACAGCTATTGCTTCATCGAATTTTTTTGCGAGGAATTTCTTCTCAGCATCTTCAAATAGTTTTCTTAACCGTTCTCCCAACCGTGAATATTGAATGTTTTTTAACAGTTTTTGAAGTTCGGGGGAGTTTTTAATTTTTATTGCAGTTTTAACGGCTTTTTCAGCTCTATCAAAATCTTTATTCTTTAAATATACTTTTGCGTCATTTATTTGTTTAGGCCTTCTTTTAGTAACGAGAAATTTATCTATCTTTTTTAATCTTTTGTTTGTTGATTCAAAAAGATTACCCTTGTCTCCAAGGCTTAAACTTCTTACAGCAACTCTAAGTTTATCTCTGGCGCTGAGAAATTTTCCTTGCTCTACATCTTCAAGCGCCTGATTTATGGTTGTAAGTATTTCCTTATATTTATCATATGTTTTATTAAAACTCTTTATAATAGTTACGTTTGTTTTGTTAAATCTAACGAGAAATTTATATAACAATAATGCCTTTTTATAATATTTTTCTTTATAGAACTGTTCTGCTCTTTTAGAGATTTCTTCTACTAATGAATTTTTTGTGTCCGGTTTAAATATTTGATCCAGTTTAGGAAAATAAAACAGGGGATTTTTATATGCAAATATTATCTGTTCAAACTGTTTTACCGCATTTTGTTTTTTGTTTTCCTTTATTAAGGAGAATCCTTTTTCCATAACTTTGCTGTACTTTTCTTTTTTTTGCTGCCTTTGAATTTCTTCAGGGTCTCCTGTATATTCACTTTTGGCCTTTTTTTTAGTTTTACCCCCTGCTTTTTCTTTATTTTTATTTTCAGCAGAAAAAGAGATATTAAGATTTATGGATAAAATAAGGAATAATATGTATGTTGTTTTTAATAATTTCATTTAAAGTTCTTGAATAAATTAGTCAAATTTTTTTTATTATCGGCAAATTTTGGATATAAATCATGATAATAAAATAATCATTGTTATTGTTTTTTTGTACTAATATATTAGTGTATATATTTTTACAGTTGTTCCTTTCTGTTGTTATAAACAACTTTGAAAATTGACACATAATGCATATTGTGCTAATTTTAACACATTAAATTAAAAAAGAGTGCCAGTATGAATTATTGTAATACAATTCCATTACGAAAATCAATAAGAAGATATTCCGAACGTGAAATTTCAGATGAAATTTTGGATAAAATTGTAAAAGAAAAGCAAAACTTTATGACATTTATTCCACTTAAAGAAGTTGATATTATTCCAGTTAAACATGAAAAATTAAAAACACGATTTAAGGATGCTTTTGGAGATTACGGAAAACTGCTAAATGCTCCGGTTTATTTTGCATTGACAACGGAAAAGCAATATAACGAAAAAACCGTTAATATTGGTTTTATAGGGGAACAATTAATTATTTATCTAACTTCTTTAGGTATTTCCAGTTCATGGCTTGCTACATTTAAAGAAAACGCGTTTAAAGGGGCTTTTCCTCATGAAAGCGGGCATATTACACAGGTTTTAATTTCAGCGGGCTATGCCTCAACAGGGGGGCAGGATAAGTTTATTAATAAACTTATGGGGAAATCCAGTAAAAAAAGGAAGAAACTTAAAAAGCTGGTTTTTAAAGATGATATAAAAACATCAATGGATAAAAAATCGTTAAAAGAAAGAGATTTATTAGATGTTTTTGAGATGGCGCGTCTTGCTCCGTCATGGCATAATACTCAACCATGGCGTTTTATCGTTGTTGATAATAAAATATATTTAATTCTTGATTTTGATGAGACAAGGTATAAATTAAAAGCAATACATGAGAAAAATTTTTATAACGGCATTAGCATGGGTGTGGTTATGTCACATCTATCAATGTGTTTGAAACAAAAAAATATCCCCGGTAGCTGGAATGTTATTCCCAAACAAAAAGGTGATTTAATGCGCGGGGATTTTAAAATGAAACCGTCAGACGGAACTCCTTTCGCTGTCTTTACTATGGAGAATTAATATGCAAAAAACAGGTATAATGTGCGTTGCTTTAACTGATACCGAATATACGGTTAAAGAATTTGATAACGGAAAGAACTCTTTATCCATTATTTCTGAAAAAATCAAAAAATTTAATCCTGAAATTACCCATTGTTATATTCAGGAGAATAATAAAAATATTTCTGAATATAAAAAATATTTTGAAAACCTGAAAACCATAAAATCGGATATTTTTTCTCTTTTAAATTCCGTAAAAGATGATTTTACCGGTTGCGATAACGTAATTATATTGCATACAAACGAACCTCTGGTTGATTTCTCCGTTGTAAATAAACTTATTGAAATGCACGTTCAAAACATAGCTGATTATACAATGAGTGAAAATTATCCCGGGGGTATTTCTCCTGCTGTAATCTCATATGATACTTTAAAGAAAATTTCATTGATTTCTTCCGGTAACAATGAATTTTATCATAAAAATTCCATTTTTAACATTATTAGTATGGACATTAATTCATATGATATAGAAGTTAATATTTCTCCAAATGACATGAGAAGAGACAGGCTTGATTTATTCACAGATACAAAACGCAACTTTTTAATTTGCAACAACGTAATAAACCAACTTGAGGAAGAAACATTAAACTTTGATGAAATTTATAATCTGATTAAAAAAGACCCGCGAGTAATAAGAACACTGCCTGCTTATATTGAAATTGAAATAACCGGTGACTGCAATTTGTCATGTGTTATGTGCCCTAGAAAACGTTCAGGCAGGTTAGATAAATACATGGATTTTTCAGACTTTAAGAAAATAATCAAGGATATACATGTAACGTGTAATGACGCTGTAGTGTGTTTATCCGGTATGGGCGAGCCGTTTTTACACCCTGATATTATAAAAATGATAGATTTTGTTATAAATAGAACTCCGCTTAAACTAATAATTGAAACTTCGGGATATAATATTAATAAAAAAATTGCGGATAAAGTATTAAAATTGTTTAATTCCGCTTTGCATATAATTTTTTCAATTGAATCTGTGAACAGCAAGGCATACTCCGGAATTAGAGGAAAGGATGTTTTCACACAGGTTGAGAACAATATTGATTATTATATTTCCCGGCAAACAGAAAATACGTTTCTCCAATTTGTTAAAATGAGCAATAATGAAGATATGCTTGATGAGTTTTATGAAAGATGGTCTAAATATCAGGAAAGAATAATTATAACTCAATATAATGATTTCCGCAAAGAGCTTGCCAAAGATTCTTCGCATGACTTATCCCCGATTAATCGGTTTCCTTGCTGGCATTTGAAAAGAGATATGTATATTAACGTGAATCTTGATGTAATGCGCTGTAAACAGGATTACCGTGCTGAACACGTTATTGGTAATGCAGTTAATGACGGTATACATAATTGTTTTATGGCAAATGAAGATTATTATTTCACCGATTATACAGCCGGGGCTTCTGAATACTGCCTTGACTGCAATGAATATTAT
>CALGPD010000155.1 GCA_937960625.1 uncultured Spirochaetia bacterium
AAGTAATATTCTCTCGGTATTGGTCTTGTTTATTTGTTAAACACAATGAAAAGTTGCCTTTGTTAGATTCAAAATTGATTACTATACAAATATTATTTTCCGGAGCAAGAACTCTTTGTTTGCCGATATATACAGCCGGAGATGCAATATCACAATTATAGCGGTTTTTTTCTAAAATAGTTATTGCTCTGCCTGAAATCATGTTTCCAAGTTCCATAATAGCTGATTCAAGCATTTCTTTATTTTGCTTTAATTCTTCTGCGTTGCCGAGATTAAGCCCAATCATATCCCGGGCAAAACTTAAGGTAATTTCTCTAGTTAAATCAAAAATAATTCTGCCTTCAACGTCTTTTGACACATCTAAAACAATACCTATGCCGCCGCTGCTTTTTCTGCCTTTACGGACAAAAACATCAGTTTTACGAATATCCGTATCTGTTACTTCTTTTATTATCTCAACAGCTGATTGAATAAAAGGATTAATGTAGTTTAAATCCATAGTTTTTCCAATAACTAATCTTCGATTTTTTCCATTTTTTCCGGGTCATATAAAGTGACCGCATTTCTACCATTTTCTTTCCCGTAATACAATGCTAAATCTGCCATTTCAACAAAATCTTCAGGAGATTTAATGTTTGGAGTGTAGCTTGAACATCCTATTGACACCGTAATTTTTATAACTTCATCATCATGTTCAACCGAATCCGCTTCAACTTCTTTTCTTATTGTTTCCCCTAATGCCATTATCTGTTTTTCATCAGATCCGGGGCATATTATTACTAATTCTTCCCCTCCGTATCTACATGCATAATCGGTTTTCACGCATAAACGTTTCATTAGTTGAGCAACGTGTATTATTACTTTATCACCGGCTTGATGGCCGTATGTATCGTTAACTCTTTTGAAATGGTCTATATCAATCATTAAAATAGATAAGGGCGTTTTTTTATTTTTAGCATTATAAATTTCTTCATATAACCTGAAAGTAAAAAATCTTTTGGTGTATAATGCCGTCATACCGTCTGTGGTAGCCATTTCATATAATCTTGCGTTTTCAATCGCAATTCCAGCCTGAACCGCAAAAGCTTCAAAAATCATCATGTCGTTTTCATTAAACGTCTTAGTCCCTATTTTGTTTAATACTTCAACTACTCCTACAATGCCCCTTCTGCCTTTTAACGCGACAGCCATTAGGTTTTTAGTAACAAAACTGGATTTCTCATCAACACCTTTATACACTCTGGGGTCATTTTGAGCATCTTTGATTAATAGGGATTCACCGGTATCTGCAACCGCTCCGGCAACTCCCTGGCCTTTTTTAATCCTGACTTTTTTAACAGCTTCACTCTTATCGCCATGAACAACGTGGAAATATAACTCCTCAGTGTCAGGGTCCACGAGTAAAAGAGAAGACGCTTCAGCTCCGATAACGTGCCTGCTCTTATCCATAATGATATCAAGAACAGGAGTTAATTCCAGAGTTGAAGACAAAACAGTGCTTATGTTGATTAATGAAGTATACATAACTGTTTTCTCAAATAATTCGTCAATCACTGAATTTTGTTTTTTACAGAGGTCAACGAGTTCCGGCTTTTTCAGTTTATTAAAATTTGCTATCCGGTTTTTTTCATCAAAGTAATTTTCTAATATTGTTTTATTTTCCATAGTTATAAAAATAGTAAAGTTTCTTAATAAGGTATAAAATAAAAACAAATATTTTTCAACATATTTTTTATATAGAAAAAAGAAATTTGTTTCGATATTTAATATACCGGAGATATATATGATAGGCGATAAATATAGATATTACGAAACACTTGAAGTTACAGATACTGCATCAAATGAAGAAATAAAACGGCAATTTAAATTATTAGCAAAGAAATGGCATCCTGACAGAAATTTTGGCAATGAAAATCAGTGCAGGGAAAAGTTTATTAATATCTATACTGCTTATCAGGTTTTATCTGATGAAAAAGCAAGAGCAGAATATGATAATTTTTTAAAAGCTTTAAAAAGGTCAAGTGAGATTGATAAACTTCTTGAGCAGGAAGAATTATTCACCCAATGGCTGAAAAAAAGTAAAAAGGACGCTAAAAAGAAATATCAGGAGTTCAAGCAAAAAGGCGATGATTTTATTGATGTTTTAATAAACTTTTCAACCGGTATAATTAAACTTACCGGAATTGGAATAAAAAAGATTGTTGATGCTGGAAAAAAAGCAATAAATAAAACTTTGTCGCATGACCAGAAAAAAGCTATCAAAAAGTTTTCAAAAACTACGGCAAAAGGTATCAGTTATTTTCTGCGCGGTATTTTTAACGTTCTTTTATGGTCAGGAGTTGGCCTTGCTTTTGGCTGGGCTATAGGTAAACACGTTCTTGAGGAAACAAGCGGAGAAACCACTATGAATGTGGTTTGGCTTGGTATAACGTTAATTGCATTAATATATAATTTTATTTTTAGAAAACCCAAAGGCTCTGATAATTAATAATCACGTTTATAATACCAATTATTGTTAAAACGTGAAATTATCACATTTTTTTTAACCGCGACATCAACGCAATAATGCCAATGATCATTAAAACTTGAAGTTGTTCTTTTATTTTCTAACCACAAAATGAATATTATTATAAGCAACCATTTAACTTTTAAACAAAAAGTATAATTCTAATTTAATCATGGAGGGTTAGGAAAACTTTGAGTAAATGTCAATCTGAATTATTAAATTTTAATTATTTACGTGAATCTCGATTTTAAAAAATTCCGACAATTTTCTAATAATTTGTTGCTGGGGGTAACGTAATTGACTAAGCAATCTCATCCCGGATAAACTAAATGGAATTGCTTTGCTGTTACTAAAGGGTGACATAAACCTGACCGGTTTATAATTTATTTTAGAATAGAAACTTTAATGAAAACGCTGTTATTAACCCCCTCATGCTTTTATAAACAGCGCTGAAGCCATTTATTTATTAATGGCTTAAAGAATTGGCACAAGTTTCTTTAAAACGCTTACACAAGGGTGATAAACAGTTTCATTAAGTCGTTAATATCCGGTTTAAAACAAGAATTAATGAATAATACAAATGTGTTTATGAATGGAAAAATATAAGGCACGCTGGCAATTAAAAAACCCGGTGCAACGCACCGGGTTTTTGGGATTTTTCAGAATAATGGTAATATAGTTCTTAATTATTGAGGTTCAACATCTGTCCAGGTGTCAGAACCTTCAACTTTATATAAATTGAAACTATCAATATATCCATATTTACTGCCGTATGAGATGTATTCGCTTGAAGAAATTCTTTCAGCTAGGTAATGCTCTGTAGCAGTACCTGATGCTGTTTCATACGCTGGTGCAGTTGATTTGGTAAAAGTAACAGTTTTAAGATCGCTGGTACCGTATTGATTAGTAGCTCTAGCAGTTACTGTGCAGCTTTCTGTGATAGTAAATGCTGCTGAGTAAGTTTGCCAATCACCGTCATTTATTTTGTATTCAATAGTAGTAGGTTCGTTAGTACCTGAAATTGTTACGCTTTGGCTGTCTCTAAAATCTCCGCCGTTAGGAGCGATTGATACCACAGGTGGTTCTTCAACCGGCTCAATAGGTGTCATTCCTGCATTTGCTTTTTGGAGAATTGGAAGAATACCTTCATCAAATACTGTTTGTGATTTAATAATGGCTTCGTGTCCGGTTGAACTTGAACCTAAGCTCCACCCTTTATTTATGTCAGCTCCCTGTAGATAACCTGTGTTTGATAATTGTGCGTCAACAAAGTCGCCTGTTGCAGTTAAACCTGCATAATAAATTCTCTTAGAACCGTCATCCATTGATGTTGTTGCTTTAAATTTTCCGCCGTTATAAGTTCGGCCGTTTGGCAGGCTATAGTTAATTCCCTGCATGTCAGCAGTGCTCTGCGCGCCGTAAGGTGTATCGTCATAAATGCTTGTACCAGGAACTTTATGAGAGTTTACTTCCCATGTTGAACCGGTTTTGAACTCGCTTAATGAAAAAGTTCCTAAGCCGTAATTAGCTCCTGCTACGGTAATTAAAGCCGCAATTTTATCGAAGCGGGTCATGCTTGCACTGTATGTACCTGAAGAAGTTAATCCTAACATGTATGATCTTACCATACCTGCGCCGAGTGAATGGCCGATTAAGACTACTTTTTGTACGCCAAGATATTCGATTACTGCATCAATAAAATTTCTTACATCAGCTATATTATTTCTATGAGGGTCACTCATGTCCGCGGATGCGTTATCTTTTCCTAAATATGAAACTGCCCAGATTTCTGATGCATTATAGCCGGCATTTATCAACATTGATTTTAACGTTGTCATACCCCATTGTGTTGAGGTTGCGCTTCCGCCGTTACCATGAACTAAAATAACAGGAACTTTAGTTATTGCTGCTCTATTTCCTGCTTGGTCTTTGGTAGTGTCTCCGCCAAAACCTGTTATTGTTTGTCCTGATCCTAAACCACCCTGGTCAGTTAATTCAGGAAAATCTGAAGGGAAGCCTGTTGTAGTTGTAGTACCTGTTCCGGTGCCGGTTCCTGTACCAGGGATTTCCCATCCCGTGCTACATGCAATTGCGCTTAAGAAGACAAAAATTACTAATAAGATTTTTACTTTTCTCATTTTTCAAACTCCTTTTTTATATTTTGATTGTTTTATATGATATTAATTATTTTTTTTACTTATAATCACTTATTATGGTTTAATTATAAAACCCTCCGCTTAGGTTAGGGTCAAATTCAAAATTTGAAAAATATTTTTTTTTTAAATTTTTTTTCAAATTTAGTGAAATGGTTGAATTATTTAATATTTAGATTATTTTAATAAAATAATTAAAATTGGTACCGGGTATTTTGATGGATGGATTATTTAATATTGGACATATGGCGAAAATTTTTGACCTGACTATTAAAACTTTAAGGCATTATGATAAGATAGGTTTGCTAAAACCGGCGCATATCGATGATAAAACAAATTACCGCTATTATTCTATACCTCAAATTACAACTTTATATATTATTAAAGAACTAAAGCATCAAGGTTTTATGCTTTCGGAAATTCATAATTTTTTAAGCAATGATGATTTCGGGTATATCAGTGATCTTTATAGAAATAAAAAATCATTGATTGATGCTGAAATCAACGATTTAATGAGATTAAAAAGAAGAATAGACAAACGCTTAGAGCAAATTGTTTTAATGGAAGATACGTTAAAAATTAAACTTGAAGATGTTAAGCTTGAGAAAAAAAATATACCGGATAAATACGTTATCTTTATAAGACATAAAAATCCTTTCACATTCATGGGTGTAACTTTAAGGTCAATTGAACTGTTTAATCTTATTACTGACAAAAATCTTCAGATGATTGAACCATATTTTATAATATTCCACGATGATTACAAACAACTTTTAACTCTTTATGCGGACTATGAAATTTGTGCTGAATTGGAAATGGAAAGTTATCCTGAGTCTGAAATAAAAAGAGATATTGAGGATGTCAGCTTTATACGTAAAATCCCGGGCGGAGATTTTATAAGTGCCAGATTTTACGGTACATATAACAAGTCTATTAAAATATACGACAAACTTAATAATTGGATTGAAGATAACGGTTACGTTGCCTGCGGCCCTATGCAAAAATTGTATATCACAAATTTCTCTCTTACAAAATCCGTTGACAAAATGGTATATGAAATGCGTATACCTTATGAAAAGAAATAACTTAAAACTCTTTTTAAATTTTATATCTGATTAAAACGAGAAAGTAAAATGAAATTAAGATTTGAAAAAGCCGGTAAAAAAAATACAAAAGAAATACTCGAATTGTATAACTGGTATGTATTAAATAGTGACGTTAGCTTTCATATAGAACAACTTTCACCGAATGAAATGCAGAATATTATTTTTTTTCAGGATACAAGATTTCAAACATTTATAATAAAATGTGATGTAAAGTTTTGCGGTTATGTAATTTTATCAGAATATAAAAAACGAGAAGCTTATAATATCACCGGGGAGATTTCTATCTATTTAAAAGATGAATACACCGGAAATAGTATTGGAGAAAAGTCATTAAAGTTTATAGAAAATTTTGCAAGAAAAAATAATTTTCACTCTGTTCTTGGAACTGTTTCCGGAACTAATGAACGTAGTATAAAATTATTCGAGAAAAACGGATATACAAAATGTTCCCATTTCAAAGAAGTGGGTAAAAAATTTAATAAACTTATCGATGTGCTTTCATTTCAAAAATTGCTTTAAAATATTATTGATTATTTCTTATAACGAAGTAATCAAGGAAAATAGTTTTTAAAATTTTTCACTTTTATTTTATAAATTTACTTTATCTTTAATAAAATTTAATAGATTTAAAATAATAGCTATACCAGGAGTAGTCATGAAATCTTTTACTGTTATTATAATAATTTTAGTTTTTAATTTATTCTCGTGTAAATCAGAAGGAGTTTCTCCTGATAAAGCAAAAATAGTATCTATAAAAGCATCGAGTACGCTTAAACACGCTAAAGATATATATAAGGTTAATAATTTAATTGATAAGGATTTAAATACAATTTGGGCTGAAGGTAAAAATGCTTATGGTAAAGGAGAAACTTTAACCATAACTTTTGATAAGAAAGTTAAACTCGAAGGTTTTTTTATTCAGAACGGTGTAAATCATAAACATTACTATACAATGAATTCAAGAGTAAAATCTTTAATGGTTAATGGCAAGCAGACAGTTATTATCAAAGATATCGGAGTGGATGATTTTCAATGGGTCAATTTAAAAGACGCTATCTCCACAAAAGTTTTGATTTTGAAAATTATAGATGTTTATCCCGGCACTAAATGGAAGGATACATGTATAACCGAAATAGGTTTCAAAGGGATTGATAAATCAAAATTCGTTAAACGTAAAACTCAAGAAGTATATACATCAGGAGAAGCCGGAAGGCTTACTTTAATTTCTGATGGGACTTTTATTTTAAACTATAACGCGGGCAAATTAAATGGTAAGTATAAAAAAGAACCGGGTAGTATTCTTTTAAACGTAGGCGGAATAGTTGATAAAAGCGATCCAGGTTATCCTTCAATGAAATCTGAAACTTTTTCAGGGAAAAAGCTAACTTTAATAATTGATAAAAATAAACTGAACAAAGAAATAATAGCTTCATGGTCTATGATTAGGTATAATATTGGCACTTATCACGGACTGGTAGAAGAAAAGGATCATAAGATTTTAATAAAACTTTTCATTTTGGATAATAAACCTAATTTTATAATTCCTGCAAACAGTCAATTTGGACAACCTTTAAGTTTGGGAGCATTAATCGATTATAGATATATTCATAAATCATTTATTTTCAGGAAGTAAATTATTCGGAGCATCTGTATTTAGTTTAAAATTTCACAGGAGTTTTAATTGACAATTGAATATGAACTAACTTTAGAGGATATAGTTAATTTCAACGAATATCATTTTACAAATTCCGAACTGTGGAAAAAGAAAATAACAACAGCGAGAATTTTATTACCGGTATTATTAACGCTTATAATTTTATTCAGGTCAACTAAAAAAAATTTTCATTTCTGGGAAATAATAATTGCGGTTTTACTCTCAATTATTTGGGTTTTTTACGTTAAATGGCGTTCAGTGAAATCTTTAAAAGCAACCGCGAAAAGAATTTATAAGGAAGGAAACAATTTTGAATTATTAACAACGCATAAACTTACTTTAACCCCTGAATGTG
>CALGPD010000156.1 GCA_937960625.1 uncultured Spirochaetia bacterium
GCCTTGGAAGGTTTATAAATAAGTATAAATAATAAGATTAAAATTAATGATTTTGTTTTCATGTATTACATTTGGTCCTTAAAGCCTTGCCTTAAAACTTCAAAAGTCTGATTTTTAATATCCAGGGAGTAAACATTAAAATTAGTTTTTATATCAAAACCGTCTAAATGTGCTGCCAGATTTACTGATGCAGAACCTTGTTTTCCTGTTTCAACGCGGTGGAAAACTTTAGTGTTCCATTTTAAGATTGAAGGCTCATCTATCAATAAATTTTCTTTTTCTATATTGCCGTCAGGTGAATAAAAAATTTGAGAAATTGAGTTTGGCGTAACTTTAAAAGTGATTATATTATCACTCTCTCCTATTTTATATAAATCCACTATTCTCGTTCCAAATGTTACAAAAAGGTTGTCTATTTGGCTTGGATGATAATACCATGGCCGTTCAACATTGCCAACTTTTCCAGGAGAAAAAGCAGACTCTTCATGAATAACGAGATCAATTGCTTTTAAATCGTTTACAATTGGAACATTATAAAAACTTACTTTATTTGTCTTTCTGAATTTTTTTAAAGGTATAATTTCGTAAAAAGGAACCATTTCTCACCTTATAAAGTAAAATTTAATTAAATGTTTTTTAATTATATATATATTTAAAAATAACTCAATGTATTTTAATTTGCGAACATAATTCAATTTTTATTAAATATTTTTTATTAGGAATGGTATGAGTAAAGATAATATTAATATAATTAATTCAAAACCCATTAAAAAACTCGTTGCTTTTGCTTTTTTGGAAGCGCTTATTTCCGCACTGGTTGTTTTTGCTGTTTTGTATATAATAAAGAGCGGTAAATTGGAAAAAAGCGCCATAGCCTATGTTTTAACATGTGCAATCGTTTTTATGATTGTTCTTTTTTTTGCAATCCTGAAGATTTTATTTCAGGCAAGAGTAAAAAAAATAGTATTGCAGCATGATTTTATCATAATAAACATGCGTCTTGCAAATATTGAAATAAAAATTGAATGGAAAGACATAAAGTTTATAAAGAAAACTAGAATTAAAGATAACGTGAAAACAAATATTATTCTTGAAAGCGGAACTAAAATACCTGTGTGGAGTACGGCTTTTAATAAGAAAGATTGGAAAATCTGGGAAGATATTTTGATTGATAAAAAATTTATTAATCCCGTAGATTAATAAGATTATTATTCGGCAATTTGGAATTTAGGAATATCAGAACTATGCGGGAAAATGGAATTGAAATAACAGGATATTCAACAGGCAAGTTAATAAAAAAGCGGACTATTGAATTGTTATTAGTCGGTTTGGTTATTACTGTGTTTCTCATTATTAGCGGCATTGATTTATCGGATAAAAAAATAGCTGCAATTCTTTTTTCAATGGTAATTCTTACTCCAATTTTAATTTTATTGATAATTTATTTACTATTAGCGAAAATTAAAACCGTTATAATTCACCATGATTTTATCGAGTTTAAGAAAAGGTATTCTTCTAAAATTATTAAGTTTAATCTGGAAGACATTAAAGTTGTGCGTTTTTCATCTAGCAAACTTGGCAGGATTATCAAATTCTATTTTGTTAAAAAGAAATTCGTTGTCTGGAACATTGGTTTTGGTAAAAATGATTGGGAAACTTTAGAAAAGTATTTTACAGATAACGGATACACGATCAAGTATTTTTAGAATGTGAATAACGCGTTAACATCTGTTTTTAATATTTCTTCGCAAATAAATGCTTCTGAAAAAGATGACCCCGCGAATAACCCCGTTATTTCTCTATAAGTATTTAACATATCCAATACTTTTTTCTTTCCTCTATGAATAGACATCTGACTCTCATGGCATTTCATTAATTCAACGAGTTTTTCTTTTACGTCAGACACATCTATTACAAAGCTGGGTTTTTCTTCTTTTGGTACCATGTAATAATATACTTTTTTAACATCATGGGCTTTTATATCAGGCAGTATTGATTTAAACCGGGCAAACCTTAAAGCGTCTTTTATCATAAGTCCGCATCTTAAATGGTCTGGATGTGCCCCGCCATTGTGATGGTCATGTTTGTTTTCGTAATAAGGCGCAAATACAATATCAGGTTTTGCTTCCCCGATTATTTTTACTATCTCAAGTCTATTAGAGTAATTATTTTCAAATTCGCAGTCCATCCATCCTATAACTTTATGGC
>CALGPD010000157.1 GCA_937960625.1 uncultured Spirochaetia bacterium
GCTGTAAGAGAACCGGTCATTTCCTGTTTTTCTTCTGATGTTTCTTCAAGGTTTTTACCAAGACAGATAACACGCCCTGCTCTTTCATAAAACTCGGCAATACGGCTTCCTAAATATGCAGGATAACCTTCATCACCGGGCATCTCTTCCAAACGTCCTGACATCTCACGCATAGCCTCTGCCCAGCGTGATGTTGAATCAGCCATTAAAGCTACTTGATATCCCTGGTCACGGTAATATTCTGCCAAAGTAATACCTGTATATACTGAAGCTTCCCGTGCTGCTACCGGCATGTTTGATGTGTTAGCAATAAGAACAGTCCGTTTCATCAATGGTTCGCCTGTTTCAGGGTCTTCAAGTTCAGGGAACTCGTTTAATACGTCTGTCATCTCATTTCCACGCTCACCGCAGCCTACATATACAATAATTTTTGCGTTCGCCCATTTAGCAAGCTGATGCTGAATTACTGTTTTACCTGAGCCGAACGGGCCAGGAACAGCCGCAGTACCGCCCATTGCTATAGGGAATAATCCATCGACAACGCGTTGCCCTGTCAACAATGGCAATAGTGGAAGAAGTTTTCTTTTAACCGGCCTTGGTTGTCTAACCGGCCATTTATGCATTAATTGTAAATTAAAAGTTTCACCTTTATCGCTTTTTAAGGTACAAATATCTTCTATAACGGTAAAAGAACCGCTTTTAATATCTTGAACTGTACCGCTTTTTCCCGGAGGGACGAGTATTTTATGATTAACGAGTGTTGTTTCAGGCACAGTACCTAAAACATCACCTGCTTCGACTTTATCACCTTTTTTAACAACCGGTGTAAACTCCCATTTACGTTCTCTGTCCAAACTAGGAATATCAACACCGCGGGCAATAAAATCGCCTTGTTGTTCTGAAATTACGTTCAACGGTCTTTGAATACCGTCATAAATACCTTCGATAATTCCAGGGCCTAATTCAACAGAAAGTGGTAATCCTGTAGAAATAACGGGTTCACCTACACCAATTCCACCGGTTTCTTCATAAACCTGAATTGATGCATTTCCACCTCTAATTTCGATAATCTCACCTATGAGGTTTTTATCCGAAACTGTTACAACGTCATAAATACGCGCACCTTCCATACCCTCTGCAACAACAAGAGGTCCGGCAACTTTAATAATTTTCCCTTTTATTTCGTTACTCATATGCTCTATCCTTTTAAAACTGTGTTTTCTAAATAAATCCCATTAATTTATTCGTTTTCAGCAAATATATCAGTACCGATTGCTCTTGCAACCAGCCGCCTTACTATTTCAAAACCATATTTTTTTGTACCTTTATTATTGGGGATGGCAATAATAACGGGAAAAACACGGTAATATAAATCTTCTATTCTTTCTCTACATTTTTTATGAAAATCTTCTGTTATAAAAACGATTTTAAAATCTTTATTAATTACTTGATCCAGCGCTTTTTTCCAGCCTTCAATATCAGTTGCTGTATCGTCATCCCAAAAAAAGGTTTTAACACCAAGGGCTTTAAAAGCTAAAACGCTATCTCTATCTCCTATAACTGCAATATCAGACATAGTTTTCTCTTAACCTTTCCGTTACCATTTCTTTATCAAGATTATTTTCTTTACCGGTTAAAACAATGCGTAAATTTTTGAGTTCATTTTCTTTTGCAAAATAGTATCCGATAATAGCCTCAGGGCCGAATAATACCATTTTTCCCGTTTTAACAAATTCAATCATCCAGTTATCAAACAACCTTTCCATTTCAGAAAGACTATTAGTCTGCTCATAATAATCAAACCCGGCTTTTAATTCGTTGTAATAATCCAAATAATGTAAACGGTTTACAATCATATCCATACTTTCGGCGTATAGTTTTGATAATGTTGAAGTGTCTAAAAGCCCGCCTTCCATCAAAATCATGCTATAATCTTTAAATTCTTTATTCAAACTTTTCAGCCTGAATAAATTTAAAAGATTTTTCAAATCAACTAAACGCTGATAGTATTTGTATAAAAACTCGCTTCCTGATTTATTGGCAAAATCAAGAAGTTTAGAATACATAGCCTTATCAAGAATAATATCAACAGCTGACGGCGAAATATTTTCTATTTGCTCAAAGACTTTTATCTCATGCTTTAGATAATCAGGCAATCTGTCAAAATTGCCTTCAAAAAATATTTCTTTTAAGTCGTCACCCGGTACCGTTGTTACTTGAAATAACTTAATATCGTCAACGTTTTGACGCTCTTCATCGTTCTGAATACTTGTTTTAACAAGGATTTTTAAGTTCAAAAAATCATACTTTATTAAAACAGCCTTGTTAATCATTTCATTATCAAGCATTTCAGTAACCATTTCTACAACACTACTCCATTCATTAGAAAAAACCTGCAGAAAGTTAACATCTGACGGGTCAATACCTTCAACGTGATAATTATGGTCAATCAAGTATTGTAAAATTTGTTCGTTGTCTAAATCAAGCATCCTGATAAAGTCGTTGCGCGTAAGAAGCTTATTCTCAAGAGCTCTAATTTTAGCACATGCATACGAATATTCACTGTTGTCTTTAAAATTTATTCCGTTAAAATACATTTAACAGTTTACCTACTTCTTGTTCTATTTCATGACGTTTAACATCAAAAAGTGTTTCGAAAGAAACTACAGTTTCTACTTTATTTTTAAGTAAAATAAATCCACCGGATATATTTCTGGTTTCTTTTGAAAGTTTAAGGCTTTTTCCAACCTTTTTAATAACTTTCTCAATAACACTTTTATCTTCTTTTTTATAAATTACTTCTTCGCCGCCTTCAGCACTTTGTTTCATAAGCTCTTCTAAAAAGCTTTCATATTCTTTAGCCGGCATTGATTTCATACTTTCAAACGCTTTTTCAAAAGCATCGTCAATTACTTTTTGTTTTGCGGAAAGCACCTCTTTTCTTAATTCAAGGCGTTTAGCTAAAACAATTGAGCGTTTTTCGTTTTCTGATTCATTTTCAATACGTTTACGCTCATTAGTATATAACTCATCAGCTTTTTTCTTCCAATCAGCTAAAATCTTATCTTTTTCAGCATTTGCCTCTTTGATAATATCTTGCCGCTGAGTATCCGCGTTTTCTTTAATTTTGGCAATTACACTTTCAATAGCCATAAATATTTCCTACTTTTTAATTTGTTTAACTGACAATTAACCCAATGCAAAAATTGAAATAATCAATCCAAGTACAGCGTAAAACTCTACGAATACCGCCATAACCATTGCTTTACCGGATTCATTAGGTTGTTTTGATGTCATACCTACACCACCGGCACAAACCTTACCCTGCCATATAGCTGAGAAAAGCCCTGACCATGCAATTGGCTGACACGCTAACATTAATGAAAATCCTTTGTAAAAAGAATCTGCACCCGCGCCGATTGCAGCCAGTTTACCAAAAGCTAAAAATGCTATAATAAATCCGTAAATACCTTGAGTACCGGGTAAAGCGATAAGTAAGAGATATTTACCAAACTTTTTAGGGTCCTCACTCATTGCACCGGATGCAGCCATACCGGCTGTACCAATACCGATTGCAGAACCGATACCTGCAAGAATTACTGCTGAAGAAACTCCTATTAATCCTAATACATATCCTAATGACATAATTTATATTTCCTCCTCTACTGGATATTCTCTTTTTCAACTAAAATATATTTAAGCTCTCTTTTGAGAGGTTTAAATTCTTCACCGCCGCCTGAATAAAACTTACCGAAAAACTCTACAAATTGCAGACGAAGAGTATGGATAAATGAACCAAGCGCGTTAATTGCAACATTAAACATATGCCCTACTGCTAATAATATTATAAAGAAAATCCAACCGGGCACTCCGCCTATGCCTTTCAACATTAAAGCGAGTTTATTAAATACACCGGCAATTACACCTGTGGAAAGCCCTAGCGCGAATAAGCGCGCGTAAGATAAAATATCTCCAAGAAGTCCGGATATTCCATAAACTTCCATCAAACCCTGTCCCATTTTCCCGATTATACTTTCTTCTCTTCTTCCGCCGAATAAGAAAACAACCCCTAATCCCCCAAGAAGGAGATAAGCGCCGATTTTCGGATAAATAGGCGGTATAACGAGATTAATTTTAAACATCGGTTTTAAGACGGATAATCCTAAAAATAATCCGCCGAATAATACAACCATCCAGGAAACATGGTCTAATATTGCCGATAGTATGCCTTCTTCGCGTTTTTTCTTTATAAAAGCAACTGTATGACCGGCAAAAACGTGTATCCAACCTAAACCAAGAGACAAGGCAAAGAATACCATCATACCCTGCTTGGTACCGGGATCAAACAACATAACCTGCTCTCTAAACCTACCCAATACCGTTTCTTTTAAAGGCCCCTGAAAATTAATTCCGAAAATTCCACCGGTAAGCATTCCTATTACAACAGTTGTTAATCCGCTGAATAATAAAACTTTAAGCATTTTACGGAATCCCGCTTTTTCTTTTGGAACCTTTTTTAATATAAAAAACGCAAACAACGAAACGATTAAACCGTATCCCATATCCGTTAAACACACAGCAAAAAACAATGTGAAAAACGGCATTATAATCGGAGACGGGTCAAGTTCTCTGTATGCAGGTGGAGAATACATGCTAACAAGCATTTCGTAAGGAGACGCCCACCCTTTGTTTTTATATTGAATAGGCGGTTCTTCTTCTTTTTCCGGATCTCTTACCGCAATATCTATATCATTAAATTCTTTTAAAGCTTTTTCAAGACTGGGAACTGATTTCGTAGGTATCCAGCCGTCAATAATAAAAGTGTATTTTGATGAAAGTATTTTGGATTTAGCGTCTTCTCTGGAATGCAGTGTGTTTAAATAATCAGAAGCAATGCGTAAATCATTTATTCTTTCAACAAAACCTTTTGATTTATTATTTAAATCTTCCCGTTCTTTATGTAAATCCTGAATAATACCTTGATGTTTCTTAATAATACTGTCTATTGTACCTTCTGCATCTTCAAAAACAATGCTCTCAAAATTAGCTTTTTTCAAAGCAAACATAACATCGTTTTCACAATCTTTATAAACTACAAAAAATACGTTGTATCCGTCCTGTGTCTTGTTTATGATTTCATGAAAATGGCCGGTACATTCTTCAATTTCTTTAGTGAATTGGTTATAAAAAGAATCAGAAATCTTTGCTAAAAATCTCTTTGTATATTCTGTTTCAGTTAATTTCTCAACAGGTATATCAAGTTTTTCCCATTGTCTAAGCCCATCAATTATTGTTTCATGATGCTGAACTTCATTTTCGATTTCACTCAAACGCCTGTATATATTACTGATTTCTTCACAGGTTTTATCAATATCAATTTTTTTTGTAATGTCTTCAAAACTCTTTTTATTAATAATATCCTGCTCTAGCCCGGCGAACATACCGCCTTTTTTTTCTTCAAACTGTGAAAGGTATTCAAGAGCAAAATCAAGATTATTTATTTTTCCCTCAACATCTTCTTTTTCAGTTTCGGTTTCATTATAAAAATCAGGGGCATCTTTAATAGATGTAATTTCAACGAGTTCATTATCCTGAATAATTTTTAAAACTTTATCTTTATCAGGAGCAAAACCAATAATATTTAATTTCTTCATCCGGCTTATAGCCATAATTATGCCTCTCTAAAGTTCTTTTATCTTTTTGACTATATATTCAGCGGCTTTTTTTAAATCTGAATCTTTACTTTGGATTTCATTTACCTGAGTTTCAGTTTCTTTGGTCAACTTGGCTATTTCTTCATCAGCATCTTTGTGAGCTTTTTCCATCAGCTGTTCTTTTTCATTTTTGATTTTTAATCTCATTTCATGAACAAGGTTTTCACCGTCTTTTATTGCTTTACCAATAATGTGCTCTTTTTCTTCATGAGCTTTTTGGATGATATTATCCGCATCCTGCTCCGCACTTTCAATTTTATTTAAACTTTCTATAGCCACTTTTAAACTCCAATATGTCAAAATATAATTTATCTAATACTAATGCTTTTTTGAAGGCAAAAGATTTGCCAGAAAATGTAGACTTCTCGTCCTTTTGAATTAAATAATTTTCATAGGCTTTTGTCAAGGAAAAATATATTTTGCTGAAAAAAAATCCAAAAAAAAATGCTTATACATTAACCACATATGCATTTATAGAATTAAAAAAATATCTAAATCAATTATAAACAAATATTTGTATGAATATTTCAAATTAAAAAAGCAATATTTTTTGTAATTTTTAATTTTTGTAGACAGGAACAAGAATTTTATTTATTATTTATTTTCTAAATAATGTTTTGGATATTCTAATACAATGAAAAACGTTGCTATTATTGGAGCTGGGGTTGCAGGATACACTGCGGCAATAGAATTGTCATCTCACTTTAGAGTTACTCTTTTTGAAAAATCTTTAACCGGCGGGACCTGTGTAAATAGAGGGTGTATTCCGGTTAAATACTTTGTTTACCGTAGAGACCAAATTAACGAAATAACAAAAGCCAATCAGGTATTAAAAAATGATTTAGTGCCTGAAATTGACATGAAAAAGCTTCAAAGCGATAAAAACAATAAAACAGAAAAAATTAGAAAATCTATAAATTCAAACTTAAAAAAGAGCAAAATTGAACTCGTTGAAAGTAACGTGACAATTTCAGGAAAGAAAATCATAACAGAAGTTAAAACTTATGAGCCTGATATAATAATCGTTGCAACAGGCAGCATTCCCGTTAGCCATGACATCTTTGATATCGAACCGAAAGCACCGGTTTCGGAAAATTCAACTAAATTCCTAAATATTGACAAAATACCTTCAACGCTTGCGGTAATCGGAGGAGGTTACATAGGCATTGAACTCGCCAGTATATTCTCAAGCTTCGGGAGTAAGGTTACAGTTTTTGAACGCGGAGACAGAATACTCCCGGGATTTGAAAAAGCCTCATCAAAAAGCCTTGAGTTCAGGCTAAAACGTTCAGGATTAAAATTTATTAAGAATGCGGATGTTAAAAAAATCCATAAAACCGGAGCCTTAACATATATTGACAAAAACGGCAATTCTATTGCAACGGAGAGTTTTGAGCACGTTTTAATTTCAATAGGACGAAATGCAAATACGGTTCAAGGCCTTGATGTACAAACAACGGATAAAAATTATATAAAAGTTGATAATAATTTTAAAACTTCAGCTGACGGCATATACGCTATCGGAGATATTATAGGCCCTCCTTTCTTCGCGCACAGGGCTTCACGCCAAGCCATGTTATTAAGTTGGTATTTAAAAGGAGAAGACATTTCAGATAAAGACGATTCTCTAATCCCTGAGGTTGTATTCACCGAGCCAGAGCTTGCAAAAATCGGTTTGGATGAAGATGAATTAAAGCAAAAAGGCATAGAATTCAAATCGTACAAAATACCATACGGTGTTCTTGGCAAAAGTATTATTTTGGATGAAAACGGACAGTTAAAACTATTAACAGACACTAACGGCAAAATCTTAGGCTGTATTATTATTGGTAAATCTTCAAGTGAACTCGTTGGTTATATGTCAATCGCGATCTACAAGGGCATGAACATCAACGAGCTTAAGGATATAACAATGCCCCACCCCACATTAAGCGAATTGTTTCTTGAAATTGGATTGAGGTATTGAGAATATACACCTATACAATTTCCCCAAGTTCTCTTAACCGTTTTATTATAAGCATAACGCTTTTTTGTGCTTCTTCACATTCCCGCGAATTGTAATTTTCAATTTTATTTTCCAAAAGTGAATAAATATCAAACTGAACGTCTTTAGACAAATTATTAAAAACTTTAGCTATCACGCCGCCGCTGCATCCAGATAAAATGGGAATAAAATCGGTTATTGCAATTTCCCTAAATAATCGTTGTAGAGCAAAACCGTTTAGTTTAATCATAACAGAGTCAAATTTTTCGTTATATCCGCTATTTGCTTTTTTATTTTCAATTAATTTTAAGAATGATGCAACGTTTTGACTTAGGTCTTCATTATTAAGCAAGCTAAATCCGTAATCCCCAAGAAACATTGAAAGTTTAGTTAACATAAGACGGGGATTACATCCATCTTGAAGCAATAATGCACCATCACATATGATCAATCTCTTTAAAAGTTCTACACCTGTTAATTTCGAAAATCTAATATTAGTCATTAAAATACTTTCAATCATTTCAGGTTCTACGCCATCAATAACGAGCCGCAATGCAAAAATTAAAAATTCATCGTCTATATTTTCATACTCGTTTTCTATTGACAATAATCCATACCTTCTTGCCTTTTCAGAGAGTTCAACGATTTTAAGAATAATTTTCTTTGCTTGTTGTTTTTCAATATCCGTAAAATCGCATTCTTTAATTAATCCGTTTTCTAACTTCATTGTAAAACCTTAATTATATTAGTGTATAAAAAATAACAATTAATTATCAAAAACAAATAAATATTGGATTATAATATAAATATGAATGAAATAAAACTTTGGCAAAAAATTAAAAACGTTTTGTTTAAAGGATACCGTAATACCTATGAATTTTTATGGATAGGGGCTTTTCCGGATAATCCGTATTTAAAAGCATGCGAGGCTATAGACGAAGAACGCGTTGTCTCCGGCATGACACGAAAAGAATTCCGTGAACAAACCGGAAAACCGTCTACCATTGAAAAAAACGCGATGGGAATGCCTGTATTAAAATACATGCAAAGTTATCAGCGATATACGGAATGGTGGGCATTTACTTTTAGTTTTGAAGGTAGATTATTATTTTACGAATATGAGAATGATCAGTTATTTCCTGAACAGTGGTGGAAAGTCAGCAAATGGGATTATCCATGGAAAAGGATGCCGTAACTTTTATTTATCACTATGCTCCAGCCCGATAAACGTAATATCATCCCTTTTAATTAATGTTCCTGTCCATTCTTCAACATCATAATATACTTTTTCCATTAACTTTGTAAGCTCTAGTTTTTTATTCTTTAAAATGAATTGCCTTAACCGTTGCTCGCCGTATTCATATTCATCTTTAGAAAACTGCTCAAATAATCCATCGGTAAAGAGAAAAAGCCTATCACCTTTATTAAAAGATTCTTGAACCAATTCATAATCTTTGTCTTTTACAATACCGATCATTGTCCCACCGGTTTTTAAACTGACCAATTCGTTGTTTCTTATAATATATTGGTCAGGATGGCCGGCTGATGAATAATTCACACGATTGTTATTAAAATCAATATCAATAATAGCACATGTGAAAAAAACGCTTAGATTTTCATACTTATCTAAAAAAAGATTATTAAACAAAGCAATTACTAAATGAGGCAATCCTGAAATTTCTTTGATTTTATCGTATTCGGTTTTTATAATCATTGTCATAAGCGCGGCTTGAATACCATGCCCTGTTGCATCCGCGATAAACACCCTGAAATATCCCGGTTTTACACGATAGATGTCATAAATATCTCCGCCCACTTCCATCATGGGTTTAAAAATAACGTTAATATTTAACCCGTCTTCAATGTCAACGTTGTTTGAAATAATACTCGTTTGAATTTGTTTTGCCATGTATAAATCTTCTTTAATAATCCTGTCAATAGTTGCCTTTTCAGTATTGTCATAATACATGGCTAAAATATTTTCCACTTGTCCGTCTTTATTAAAAACCGGAGTGTATACCAAATTCAGCACCTGCTCGGTTTTTGTAATATCTGATTTAAATAATAAATTATAAATAAAACTTGTTTTTCCTGACTTTGCCTCATTGTAATGCTTGAAGAGCTCTGTGTCTTTGATACTATTAAAGCTCAAGTAATCTTTGCCAATAACAACGTCTTTATTAATGCCGGAAATGATTTCACTTGCGGGATTGATATAAATAATTCTATTATTTATATCAATAACCTGAATAGCAAAGGGTGAATTTTCAAGAAGGCTTTTCGAAAACAACCTCTCTTTTTCGATTTCTTTATATAATTTAGAATTTCTAACAATGGATGCTATTTGGTCAACAAAACGTTTAATTGATGAAATATCGTCATCTGTTAAATATATTGGTTCTGAATGAGCAGTTAATAAAAACTCTCCGATTACCTCATTTTCTAAATTTACTGGAATATGCAAAGCCGTTTTAATCTTCAACGCTTCAACTATTTGCCTGTTCAATTCATCATCAATATCTTCGGGTTTTATTCCTGTAAAATAAAAAGTTTCGTTTTTAATTATACATTCTGCCGCGCGTCCGCCATCCTCAATATTTAATGGATGAACCCTTCCCCGAATATATTCTTCTTCCTCGCTTAAATAATCAGGAAGAGAATATTTTTCAACAACGTAAGTTTTTCTGCCCGGATTAACAATAGACAGTCCGCAACCTTCAAACCCATAAGTTTCAGCTAAATAATTATATATCTGCTCAAATATTTTATCAAAATCAAAAGAACTGTTCATTTGATTTGAAATAGCGCTTAATTTTTCAACTTCTTCTTTCTTACTTTTTATTTGCTCATATAATTTTGAGTTTCTTAGCGCCCCCCCAATATTATTTGTAAAACGCTTAATTGCCTCAAGGTCATCAGGAGTAAGGTGCAAAGTTTTAGTATGAGATGAAAGAAAAAATCCGCCTAATGTTTCCTCGCCAACGTAAATTGGAATATGCAAAGCAGTTTTTATTTGCAATAACTCTACTACGTTTTTATTTAGTTCATCATTAATACTTTTAGGATTAATATCTGTAAAATAAAAAACCTTATTTAACAATATACAC
>CALGPD010000158.1 GCA_937960625.1 uncultured Spirochaetia bacterium
CTGTATATGATTGAAAAAATCAAATATTATTTTCAAAATAAGCAATTTATAAAAACAATTGATACATGTGAGCAGGTTTTAAAAAAACAACCTTTATCCTGGGATGCCAAATACGATATATTAATTATTAAAATTGAATGCTTAATAAATCTGGCAAGATATGATGAATGTGAAAATGTTTTAACAACGATTAAAAAAATTAAAAACATTTTTCATTATTCGTATTTTAAAGCAATCATTGAATTACGAAAAAATAAAAATCTTCTAAAAGCTGAAAAATATTTTAATGACTGTTTAAATACTACACCTTTTCAACTACAGGAAGAAAGGGGGCGGGTATATTCATGGCTTGCGGTTATAAAAGTAAAGCAAATGAATTACGGTAAAGCAGAATATTATCTGGAAACTGCCAGAGAAATGCTGAATGACAACGAGTATAAAGAGTTTCTCGTTCAATATTTAATAAGTAAAAAAGAATATAATAAAGCGCTTTATACGGTAACATTATTACAAGATGAAAATATAAATAAAATTTGGCTTAATTGCGTTGTTTTGAGAAAACTCGGATATTATAAAAAAGCGTATAATAAGATAAAAACTTATTATGAAAAGAACGGCAGTGAATATTTTATTTTTTTAAAGGAATTATACATTTCAGCTTTTTTATGTAATGATTTAAGTTATGCTCAAGAAATTAAAGATAAGATTATTAAAAATTCTGAATATAAGTTTCCTGAGAATGAAAACTCATTGTTAATCGACCTTTTACAAAACCGTGGGAAACCCGTGGAGAGTTTGACTTTTTTTCCTGTGCGTGCTTATGGTTCAAAATACCGGTGTTATCTTCCCTCTCCGGTTTATACATTATTAAAAAAGTATAACTTAACGGGATTAATAAAGGATATATACGCTAAAACAAATCTTTATACAACAAGGCCTTTTGATATTTCAAATTATCTAAATGATAAAGGAATTAATCATCTATTCTTTTTACCATCCAAAAACAAACAAAAACGTTTGTTAAAGGAAAATGTCCCTTTCATTTTTATTAAAGAAAAGCCTGAAAATTTAACTTATGAATTAATATGCGGATATAATCAGGAACGCGGGGATTTTATATGTGCAGATAACGGATACAGGTATTCTGAATTCCCATCTAAAAAAGAAGATAAATTAAGTTCTCTGGGCATGGTTATTTGTGATAAGAAAACTTTTAAAAAAGTAGAAAAAATATTTAAGAATGATGATTTTAACTCTCATATGAAATTTTTAAACCGCGCTAAGGAGTTTTACTTTAATCAGGAATATGAGAACTCGCTTCAAGAAATAAATAAGTTTAAGCAATTTAAGGATGATTTACCTGAATGTATCGCCCTTGAATTTAGTTGTTATATGAACGAAAAGGAATTTAAAAAAGCCCGTGAACTTGTTAGTTATTGTAAGGAAAAAAAACTATCCGGTAAAGCATTGCTGTTTGAAGCGGATTTATATTTGCACAAGAATAAACTTAAACTTGCGGAGAAAAGTTTTAAAAATTATTTGAAAAAAGAAAACAGTGTATATGGTTTGAAAGGCTTAGCTAAAATCTATCTTGAAAAAGGCGACCATAATAAAGCCTTAGAGTATGCTCTGGAAGCTTATTCTTTGAATTACTTAAACCGGGATACCATAATAAGTTTAGGTATTATATATGTATATAAAGAAGATTTAATAAACGGATGGCAATATTTTAATACTGCGTTGTCAATACATAAAGATGCTGTTGTTTATGATCATGCAGGCTGGGCAGCAACCCGGGAAGAAAACTGGAACAAAGCAAAAAATCTATTTGAAAAATCTCTGGGCTTTGATGAAGAAAATTTTTATGCGTATTTTCAGCTTGGTTTTATTTTGCGTAAAATGGGAAATTCTTATAAAGCCATAAGCTATCTTGAGAAAAGCATTGAGATAAATGATGATGACCCTCATACATACAACGAACTTGCCACCAACTATGAAAATATAAGGCAGTATCATATGGCTATTCAGAATTTTTACCGGTCGATTGAATTGGGCATGGATGATGCTTATACATATGCTCATATAGGAAGTAGTTACGGAAAATTAAAAAAATATGATAAAGCCATAGAAAACTTATCAATTGCATGTGACAAAAATCCAGGTTATATTTGGGCTTTGGAAGAGTTGACATATCACCTAAGGCAAAAGGGAGATTTATTAAAACAAAAAAACCGCAGCCTTAAATATAAAGAGTATTATTATAAAGCTATCAAGTATCTTCGAAAAGCTATATTTTTACGCCCCAATGATAGCTGGCTTTTCAATGAAATGGGGTACGCATATGAAAATCTAGGTGAATATGTACCTCAGGAAATTAACAAAGAAGAATTTGAATTAATTATTTTAGATGATAATAAAAATAAAGATTTTATTCTTGATTATTATGAAATAGGTAATGATAAATATTTTTTAAAAAAGGATATAAAACCCGGAGTAAAAACAAAACTCGGTATTGTTTTTAAAAATAAAAGATTCAAAATAGCTATTCATTATTACAAGAAATCAAGAATTATAAAAGAAAATGATTATTCGCTTGCACATACCGGGTTTTGCCTGAGAAACTTAAGGCAGACTTCAAGAGCAATTCCTTTTTTCATTAAAGCTATTAAACTTAACCCGACTTATTTTTGGGCTATCAGTGAACTTGCATATTGCTATGAACTTCAAGAAGATTTCTACCGCGCGTTAAACATGTATTTCCGCGCCCTGGCATTAAAACCCAATGACCCTTATTCATGCGCGCATATAGGATTTATTTATCTTGAAAGGGCGAGGCGCAAAACAAAGAAGAAACGTAACAGAAATTATGAATTGAACAAATCCATATATTTTCTTAAACGCGCTGTGGATATTGACCCTACCTATGTATGGGCTCTTTCCGAAATAGGATATGCGCTGCGTCTAGCAAAAAGGTATCGGGAAGCAATAGTATATCTGGAAAAAGCAACAGCTATTAATCAGAGGGATGAGTGGCTTTTCAATGAAATAGGATATTGTTATGAACAGTCAGGAGATTTTCGAAAAGCGGCAGAGAATTTTATAAAAGTAATAGAGCTCGATATGAATAATTCGTATGCATATGCGCATTTAGGTTTTGTAAACAGGCAAATTAATAACGTTAATAAAGCCATATTATATTTAATAAAAGCAACGCGTTTAAATCCCAATTATAATTGGGCAGTAACCGAACTCGGTATTTGTTTAAGGGAAAAACGTTGGCATAAAACTGCTCTAGGAATTTATGCAAAATCCATAAATGTTCAGGGGAATGATACATGGTTGTTAAATGATATTGGATATTGCCATGAACAATTAGGCGAGTATGATGAGGCGGAAAGATTTTATTTACGTTCTACTGAACTTAATGTAAAAGACATGTATTCGGATGAATATCCCATTGCGCATCTTGGTTCAATAAATATAATGAGGGGCAATTATCAGGAAGCAGAATATTACCTGAAAAAAGCTTTAACTAAAAATCCTGCATATACATGGGCGCACACTAAACTCGTTGAAGTTTATGAAAGAAAAAATAATTATTCAGGGAGTTATGAATTTATTGATTCACTATTAAAAATTAAACCTCAAAGTAAAGACTTAATTTTGAGAAAAGCGTTTTTCTTGAGGAAATCCGGCGAATATATACAAGCTTTGGAATTGTTGTCAAAATTAAATAATATATCATCATTGTTTGAGCAGGCTGTAAATCTCTGGCTTTTAAAAAGAGTAGAAGAAAGCAACGAAAAATTAAATGAAATTGTATTGCTTGAGAAAAAATATGCTCGGGATGTAAGGTTTTGGGAAAAGAAAGCGTTGTTTTTATTAAAAAGTGATGAAACAATAATGTTTGCGCTAACCATAATTGAACGTGCTTTGGAAATTGAGCCTGCGGATTATTCTCTAAATGTTACAAAAGGCGATGTATTGATGTCTTTGGGTAAAAATAAATCTGCAATCAGGTTTTATGAAAAAAGTATAAATTTAAACGAAGAGAATTATAATGCTAACGAAAAGCTCGCAAATGCGTATCTTGAAATTGGAGAAAGCGGAAAAGCTTTGCAATATGCGGAGAAAGCCGTTAGTTTAAATAGAAATTTATCATTTACTCATTCAACTTATGCAAAAGTTCTTCTTTCTATGGATGAAAAAAATGAAAAAATAATGTTTCATTTAAAACGTTCTCTTGCATTGGATAGGTTTAATAAGGATGCAAACTTTCTGATTGCTGAAAAATTATTTTCATTGGAATTTTATGAAAAAGCTTATAAACACATCAACACTTTCCTTTCCGTTGTTTATAAAGGCAAAGATTTCTTAAAAGGTATAAAATTGAAAACAGAAATTAAAAAATGCCTTTTACTTCAATAAAAAAATAAACGGTTTGACTATTAATCATCAATACTATAAAATATGTGCAAAGGGGAAAAGTTATGATGTTAAAAGCCAGTCATATTAATGAAAGTTTCGCTGAATATTTATTGTCAAATTCTTTTATAAATTTATCAGATTTGGCAACTAAAGGGTATTCTTCAATAAATGAAGATAAATACAAAAAGATTTTACAGACATTGGGATTGAATGATTATACAGACAGCCCCCAAGTTGAAGTAAAAGAATATTATAAAAAATCAGCAGCCAAACGGACAAAACGAAGCTAAAGTTAATTTCAAAAAATACTTTAGAATAAATTATTATATTAAGATTATTTACTATTTAAGATTGTTCTATAATAAAGTAATACTTACGTAAATAAAACTATGAAAGAAAAAATATGGATTTACTACTAATAAATATTTTATCAACAAAAAGAGATTTTATTATAAACAGATGCATTAAAAACGATGTTGCTGTTTATAATGCCGACAATGCGCTTGAAGTTCATAAAATTCTTTCTAATATTGATATTACCCATATTTTTATAGACATTGTCAGCAAGACTGTTGATTGGCTACATTTCCTTAAAGAATTAAAACAGTCTGAAGACGGCAGCAAATTTCAGATAATTGTAATGTCAAATAATACGGAGAAAAATTTTGTCCGTTCCCTTTTATATCTCGGTATTGTTGGATTTATCCGTTCGGATTTAAACATGGAACTTACTTTTGACCGCCTTGATAAAATAATGCAAATTTCTTCAAAAAGGGATAAAAGAAGAAAGCATTTTAGGGTTAGAATTCCCAATCAAGATAAAGTATCGATTAATTTTAAAGTTCCAAAATCTGATTATTTAATCACTGGAAAAGTCACTGATATTAGTATTGTGGCTCTGGCTTTTGAGCTTGACAAACATGAAGACCATCAACAGATTTCCGAAGGCGTAACCATTGGCAACGTGCAGATAAAAATCAACAATAAGTTCGCTTTGGTTAATTTTAAGATTATCAAGGCTAACCCTATAAGTGTTTGCGCTTTTACCCATCTAAGCGATAATGCTTTAAACCTTTTAACAAATTATATTTTCGTTTCCATGAATAAAGTGATTTCAAACGATTCCGAACAGGAAAAATAATATCATTTTCCCCTAATATTTATTAACTTTATTATCAAATTTCTTCTGGAGTTATATTCTGGCTTTTATTTCAAAATTTTTATATACATTTTCACATAGATGGTATGTGTTGGGTTTTCTGTTTTTTTATATTTTCATCGGGTTAATAACAATAGGGCGGAAAAAACTTTTAGTTCACGCTTTAGTAAGTTATTTAATTGCATTTACGTTTGAGGCGGTTTCAATAAGAACGGGTTTTCCATTCGGAATGTATAAATACGTTCCTGAAGTAATTAACAAGGAGTTAAGTTTATTCGGTGTGCCTATATGGGACAGCATGTCGTTTATTTTTCTAACCTTTTTCCCTTATCAAATATCCATACTTATATATTCTCCATTGATAAAAAGCAGAAAACAGGGATTGATAACTGCCCATACAAAGAGAATTATTCACAGTCTGCCCGTAATAATTACAGCAACGTTTTTAATGGTAATGATAGACGTTATTGTTGACCCTCTTACTTTGCAGGGTAAAAAATGGTTTTTAGGCCATTTGTATTATTATCCCGGAGGTGGTTCTCATTTTGGAGTACCGGTTTCTAATTATCTGGGATGGGGGCTAACCGGGTTTGTGATACTTTTTATTTTTACAAGGATTGATAAATATTTGTTTATGAATAATGATTCGACAGGATTACAAAAGATAAACCTGCCTTATAAATCTCTATATTCAGTTATATTGTATTATGGAGTGCTTGCATTTAATTTAACCATTACTTTTGTAATAGGCTTATATGATATCGGTATGTCAGGATTGATTACAATAACATTCCCCACGGTATTACTCATTACTGTTTTCTTTAAGAAAAATAATTTGGCAACGCAGGAAGAAATTGAAACCCACCGTAATGATTTCCCCGGATTATATGATGAATAAATACACTTTTAATATTTTAGTTTATGCTTTTTGATAAAATACCGCACAACTAAATCAGAAAGGTATTTGTTAACCTTTGCGTCTTCGTTTATGGTTTCAACTGTTGCATAGGATAAACCCGGGATTTTTTTTTCCGCATAAATAGATAGAGACCCGTCATCAATGCCGGAATATTTTATCTGCCGGATTGTATTAACTCTTTTACGGATAAAATAAATAAAATCCTTTTTTTGCAATACGTATACAAAGGCTTTAGGATGATTGTCATTATTATAATATACTTCAAACGTGTTTCTTATCCTCCGGGCAATACGGTGTAAATAGTGTACGCTTAAACGTGAATAATAATTATTAGTATGGAGATAAATAAACGGTGTTTTTACATTTAATTTCAGCACGGATAATATTTTTTTCCGAATCTTCCTGATAAGTTTTTTAGCCGGTTTATAGTCAATATCTTCAAAAAACGAATTAAAACGTTTAAGTTTATCAACTCCGACATCAGTGAAAATCCGGTTCGGGTCACACCTGTATTTTTTTCCGTTAATGTTTAAAATTAAATACCGGCTGTTTAAACTGCTGGTATTTATCAGATCAACAAACCTTCCGCCATAACGGTTATATAAATACTTGATTGTATGGGAAGCAGTGGTTTCTGAATCATGGACTTTAAAATACGTTATATTTAAATTGCCTTTTTGCTTTACGTTTAATTTCGCTATTCCATATATATCAACTAAATTAAATTTAGGGTGTTCATCTTTAATTTTTGCATACTTGGGATTATAATAAAATCTAAATCTGTACGGTTTGAAATTAAAGTCATCCCTGCTGCCTCCAATAGGGAAGAAACCGTATTTGTAGGAATTATTTATCAGCCATTTATATTCTTTTGAAAAGAAAAATTGATATTCACACTTATAATTAACATTTGATGAGGTTATATCAACTGTAACTCCTGTTTGAAGGTTACTGGTAACGGGTTTATCAATATGTTTGGGAAAATATATCCGTTTTTTATAAATATCAAGGTTTAAGTAGTATTTTTTTGCTTGAGCTTTAGCAGATATGTATCCTCTATGCGCTATTATACTCAATCCTTCTAATTCTGCATCTTTAGCCATTTTAAAAAATTGAAGTGCGGCTTTTTTCCTTAAATATACCGGATGGTCATCTGCTTGATAAACCGGTACTTTTATTAAATCACCGGGTTTGAATCCGTAAATACATGGATTTCCCGGATTAATATTTACATGGTCAATGTTCGTTTTTAAGTTTTTTAATATTTTAAGCGCGTTGCCGGGAATAGGATGTGTGTATATCTGTCTAATATATAACTTTTTGCCATGGCGGTAAAATTTTACGTAATTTTCGTTTTTATAAACTAAATTTGCTATGGCATTAATTACAGTGCCCGGTTTTAATTTAATCTGACGTTTATACCGTGATAAAGATGTATAAGCATAAGGCCAAAGGATATACCTTTTCTGTATTTTTGAAACCCGCGCGTTGGCAAAAATAGAAATTAATAAACAAAATGATAAAATTATTTTTTTTAACTGCATTGATATAAATATGCTAATTCCAGAAGTATTTTGAAAGTAAAAAAATTGAAATTAAACCGGTAAAAAAACCTATTCCAATAATGCCCAAACATTTTGAACGTAAATAATATGCTTTACGCTTTTCATTCATAAATAAAAGTATTCTCGTATTTATCGCTATTTGGTATACTTCGTTTTTAAGGTTACTTAAATATTCATCGCCGACAACGAATATTTCTCCATAGGAAGTTTCCGGAGTTTTTATTCCGTTATATGAATAGTATGAAAAATAATACGAGAGTGAAATACAGATCAAAACTATTGCATAAAGTTCATAAAAAATAAAAACCGGGTTTGTAAATCCGGGGATTCTAAAACTAGATAGATTAATAATACCTAAAGGAAGTAAACCGATTATAAGTACAAATACTATTATAATAAAAACGGATAAACGCTTTGTT
>CALGPD010000159.1 GCA_937960625.1 uncultured Spirochaetia bacterium
ATATATTATTAGATTCTTAGAATGAGAATAGTAAATTATTTTGCTGAAATCTTTTGAAAAATCAATAGGGTTTGAATAAGTACGGCTTACATTGTAAATTTTTTTAATCTTAGTTTTCGCTAAATCCCATACTATTATTTTTTGATCACCCGCAAAACTAACAAGAAAATCGTTATTTGGTGAAAACTTAACTTTTAGAATATCTCTGCGGTGGCCAACGAGTTTATTAACGACTTTGCCTGTTTTTATATCCCATACAAGAACAACATCCGCCGAACCTCCGGCGGCAACATATTTTGAATTATTAGAAATTGCAATTGAATTAATTTGCGTCTTTTTATAAGACATCATCCTTCTTTGATCAATTTTAATTTTAGGTAAAATTTTTAAATATTTTGGCTGCATAGTTTTTAATCTTAGAGTATAATCGACATTGCGCTTTACCTCTTTCTTCATATTTTCATATCTTTTCGTTCTTTGCCTTGCAACAAAAAAACCTATAAGTATTACAATTATCGCAAAAATAGTCGTTACAATTGAAACAACGGATTTATTCGCTTTTTTAGATTTTATAGCATTATTATCAGTTTTAGCGCTTAAATCTCTATTCATTTCTAGAGAAGGTATGCTTTTACTTTTTAAAATTTTAAGGCATTCTGCTGCTGATTTAATACGTTTATTTACATCAGGTTCAATCATTCTATCCAGTAAATATTCTAAGTATTCGGGAATATTAACATAAGCTTTATAATCAATTTTCATACCATCTAAAGGGAATTTCGCAGGATCTTTTGCCGTGAGCATATAAATAATAGTAATACCAAGCGCATATAGGTCGGTTGACGGGTAAGCTTTTCCATATAACTGTTCCTGTGCCATGTATCCGAATGTTCCCACATAAGTGCTGCTGGCAGCCATAGTGCTTTTAGCAACGCGGCCTGAAGCATTAAAATCAACAATGTAAACTTTATTGTTTTTATTAATAATAATGTTATGAGGATTAATATCTCTATGAATAATAGCCGGTTGAATATTGTGTATATAATCAACTATTTCCAAAAGTTTTTTAAAAATATCTATAATTTCATTTGTTGTATATTTTTTACCTTTATCCCTAACTAATTGTTCAACATTATAACCTTCAACATATTCCTGTACACACACTAAGTACGTTTCAACTCCTTTATCCAGCCTGAAATTATCAATATAATCAGGGATGTTAGAATGATTTAAGTTTTGAAGGGTAGTAATCTCCCTTTCAAACAATTCATATACTTTCCAATCTTTGAGTTCGCTAAATGTCAAAGCTTTAAGAACAACGTTATAACCTTTAACTTTGTCATAAGCTAAATACGTTGCTCCCATACCACCTTTAGCAATCATATTTTGTACTTTATAACGATTTTTTATTAAATCACCGTTGTTTATTGTATTATCCTGCATATATTTTTCCTAACTAAGTTAAATAATTATCTAATTTACTATTATTACTCATAATATAACATTAGCTTTATACTATTAATTTAATCATACAAACAATTTATTTGATAATATAATTTTATATTAAAATATTTTTATTGAAGTTTAATACATCTTTGATAATAGAATTAATTAGAAATAAAACTTAAATCCGCCTGAAGCACAAAATTCGTATTGATCATGTTTATAACCCCCGGCTTCAGCAAAAAATGAAATTTTTCGTGATAAATATATATCAAACCCGCCGAAAGCAAGATAGAATAAGGGATTATCAGGAGCTTTTCCTTCAATCATATATAAATATCCGAGGCCAATAGAAATATAAGGCCTAACTCTGGCACTATTTGAAAAGTAAATATTTAAAAACATCATTATAGGCATTGAAATATAATAATTGGTACTGGATGGCTCTTCATCAGTACTAAATGCAACGCGGAAGTTAAAACGTAAAACACCATAAATTTTTATTTCCAAACCTGCCCATGCTTGAACAGGATAACCACCGCTGAAATTTAAATTAATTGCATCCTTAAACTGGTTTTTGGGTTGATATTTTTGTGGTTCCTTTTTAGGTTCGGGTTTTTTCGTTATAATTACTTTCTTTTTTATACTGTATTTATATGTTTGAATATTCCCCTTTGTCCATCCCGGTTTTATTACTACTAATTTTAAAACCGCGCTTCTATTAACTACAGCGCCTTTTTCAGGAAAAGGAATTGATTTCTCGTCAGGAATATCAGTTTTTTCGTTTAATTGAGAAAAAGTATAATATACTTTTCCGCCTGAAGGATTACCGGTAATTTTAACTAAAATATCCTTTTTATAAGTCCCTGAATGATGGGATAGTTTTATATCAAAAGGTTTAAAATTATATTTACGTGTTATGATTTGCCCCGGAAAACCATATTTTGAAAAAACTCTAAATTTTACCACAGCATTTTTGTTTATTACAAGGCCTTTTGTAGTTATTTCAGGAGATTCTTTATCAGGGTCATTCGGAGGAGTATTGGAAAATGAAATACTATATCTTACAATTCCATCCTGATTTTTCGTAATGAACTTAACGTTTATAGGTTTATTATATTCACCGTTTATTGGGGTAATTGAAACGAATTTTGGCTCATTATACTTATAATTATTTATAGAGTTAACGAGTTTTTCTGCAATTATCTTTATTATTTTAGGCCTGTCTTTTTTTAGCGATACAACCTTTATTTTATCTTTAAGAATTATTTCGTTGTTTTTAATATGAACAATTGAATACTCGATTAAAAAAGTTTTAAATCCAATTATAAATCTTCCTTGAATTTTAAACTCATAATTATTTTTCAGCAGTTGACTCTTTAAAATATCCTTTCCGGTAAAAAAAACATCATGTTCATTTGAAATGATTGTAGAGATTTTAAAAGAAAAGTCATTTATAAATTTTAATATTTGTTCATCATCAATAGAACTTTTGTGCAAGAATTTCTTAAAATATACTTTTTTTTGCATTACAGCCGGAAAAGCTTTTGTTTTTAATAATGTAAATTGAAATATTAAAAATACTATTATATATAATAATTTTGTCTTTCTATCCATATTTATTTATAACACCACAAATATTGAAATAATACAATAATTACTCAAAATATATTGCTATAAAAATATAATCATTTTTTATAATTTCTTAAATATTTTCATTTTATAATATAGTTAAAATAAAAATTATTTGCTTTTTTGCTAAAATCGGTATTTAATGATAATTTAGTTATCTAAAGGACTTATAATGCGTGATGAGCATTATTTAATTGGACAGGAAAATCAAGACAATATAATTGATCAACAATGGTATTATGAATTAAAACAAAGCGTTGCTGAGTTGCGCTATGCTTTAAAACAAATATCAAAAGAAAATACGCATCTAAATAAAGGTGATATTTTTTTTTGTATAAAAGATGATAAAAGTAATACCGGAAAAATTTCTCTGCAAAAAGCAGCAAACACTTTAAAAAAAATAAATTCTCTAGTCAATTCGTGTGTAAATACTAAAAATATAAAACTATTTCTTTCGGTATATGATTCAAAAAATTCGATTTTTGTTTTTGATTTTGAGCAACGGGATAAATCAAATTATACACCTGATACGGTCAATGAAACAATATTCAATGTTAAAACTTTTATTGAAGCGATTGAATACTTTAGATTAAACCAGCAAAGAATAAATATTAAAAATGTAGGAAAACTTATTATTGAAAATTTTGATAACCAAATTGAAAACGCTATTTCAGCGTTAAAATCATTAAGCGGGTTATGTCCAGAACAAAATTCTAATAACGAACAATACACCATACTAGGTGTAAATAAATATAATTTTGGTATAAAACTATATTTTGAACATAAAAAATACATTTGCAAAATAATTAATTCAATTAATGAAAAATTACAGCCTGAAATTATTAAAATCACAGCGTTGGTAGTAAACGTTGAAACCCATGAAACCGAAAAAATGGAAAAAATTACTTTAAAAGAAAATACATCAGTCAGGCAATTCGTTGTATTTAACGACTATAATGAAACCAAATTGCATACTACAGATTTAATTAATAATGAATTCATTTTTACTCTTATCAAAATAAACGGCCAATATTTTTTAAAAAATATAGAAAGCAATAAACAAAAAGTAGAAACAAAAGTCATTTCTTACCAACAAAACAATTATAATTATTCTGTTCTACAATCACCTAAACCTGAAGAAATAAGCAGTAATGCTGATTATATTGATGAAAAAAACCACGTAGTAATTGACAAATCATCATCAGGGAGCTTAAATAAAAAAGCATTCAGGTGTTACAATGAAGGCATGTCTTATTTAGATAATAATGATTTTTTAAATGCAATTCATTTTTTTAAAAAGGCAATTGATTATCAAGGGGAAAACGCTTTTCTCTATGCTTGTATTGGATATGCATATATGATCGGAAAAGATTATCAGATGGCTATCCGCTATTACAAAAGGGCTCTCGATTTTAAATCCGATTACCCGGTAGTGTATTTAGATTTAGGCCTTGCATATAATGAAATTAAAGATTACGCTCAAGCTATTCGTTGTTTTAATAACGCAATAAGC
>CALGPD010000160.1 GCA_937960625.1 uncultured Spirochaetia bacterium
GGGTTAAAGATGCAGTTGAATACGCTCGGTCTATGGAATAGTTATAAAGGTTTATTTTATTGAATACGGCAATGACCATTTCAGCTTTGTTTAAAAAATGTAATAGCAAAAGAATTGAATAAGAACGGGTTTGATAACGGATGCATATCTTTTGTTACCGGATTACTAACCAAAGATTTAAAAATATCTTTGAAAATAATTAGAAGCCTGTTCATTTTCTTTAGAAGATATTTCCACTTTCATTTTTTATTATTAATTACTTATTTTAATATCTGTACTTAAAATGAAACTCTAATTGAAATTTCCCCAAGAGATATTTCTACAAGGATACCGATTTTTAACAAATCATTAACGAAGTTATCCCTTTGTTCTTTATTACTAAAATATATAATAGCGAGTTCTTCTTCAAATGCATATTCAGTGATTGAATTTACATAATCCTGAACCATATGAAAGACCGCCATCTTGTTTAGTTGTATCTGCTGATCAATTTTACTTTCATTCATATACTTGATTAACAATCGGTTTAATCGAATAATCCTTTTCAATATGCAAAATAAAATTTTAATTGTGCTATCCGGGTCAAGTTTACATAACATGAAATAAATTCGATTTTTTTAAAAAAGTGCTTATAAAAATTCTAATAAATTTCGATGTGTAAAGTAACAAATAAAGAGGTTTAATAGTGAATTTAGCAGTAACTCTATTTAAATCCGGAGCAAACAACGAAATCGGAGCTCAGGTTAATAACAACAACGTTTTAAACAATAATTCCGGCAATAGTTCATTTAAGGATGTACTTTCCAAAAGAATCAACGGTGATGACAATAAAAAATCAAAAAGCGGTAAAAACAAAAATGCGGAAAACATTAAATCAAAAACTAAAAATGAACAAGTTAAAGAAAATTCTGCAAATGATGAAAACGGAAAATTATATCAAAAAATAAAACAGTTTGAAGAAAACAAAGAGATTAAACTTGAAAACGAAGCTAAAGCCAAAAACAGCACTGTTAAAATAAAAAATGAAAAAAACAACGTTGATGAATTAAAAAAACAAAAAGAAAAAATTCAAGAAGCTCTGACACAAGTGATTAATCAAATTGAAACAGCTTTGAATAATAAACAGAATACTCCTGTTAAAAATCAGGAAAACAAAATTCATAGTGATTTTAAAAATAAAATTAAAGATACTCTGACATTATTTAAAAATGCTAAATCTTTAAAAGAAATCAATGCCGCGCTTAATGAACTTGAAAAACTTCAGAATAATGAAAACTTTAAAAAATTGATGAAGCTCTTAGATAACAACGAATTTTCAAAAACGACTTTAAAATCATTAATTGAAGAAATTCCTAAAATGATTAAAAAGTTTAAAAGTATTATTAATTCACTAGATGAAAATAACGCAAAAGTTTCAAAGACTTTTCTCGATGATTTGAAAAAACAATCTGAAGATGTAATTGAAAAAGATTACCAAATACGTTTTAAAAATAGAAAAAAAGTTGATAACGGAAGCAGACACCGTGAAAATTCTTCAAACTCAAACAATAATAATCATGAAGCAAATGAAGATAATAATAGCGTTAACAATTTTCAGAATATAAAATATAAAGACAACGTAAAAGGCGATGTAAATAATGTAGCACCTGAAAATCAGATTAAAGTTGAATCTTTTTCAAATGAAATTTCTAAAACTTTTACTAACAACGGATTTGCTAAATTACCGGAAAATATTTCCAAAGATGTTTTAAATCAGGTGGTTAAAAACGTTAAAATAGCAACAAACGGAAATAAAAAAGAATTAATGATTAACATCAGGCCGCCTGAACTTGGAAAGATTAGAATGAAACTTTCCGTGGAAGACGGAAAAATTATTGCAAAATTCGGGGTTGAAAACGAAAAAGTACTTCAACTTTTAGAAGGAAACAGACAGGCTCTGACAAAACAACTTGAAGATACCGGATTACAGGTAGAACAAATAGATATTGAACTTCAACAGGGCGGATACCGGGAAAACGGTTCGGAAAAATTCGTTGATGAGTTTGATAGAATTATAAATAATGGCAATTATACCGGCACAAATGAAAATGAAGCAGACGATACGTATATGAATGAAACCTACATGGAAAATATTGCTATGCGGGATTATTTCGCGACAAACGTTAGTTTTACGGTATAACAGGAGGAAAATATGGCATATATACCAGGAGTCAGCGGCGCTTCTTATGAAGTAAACCGTAACTACAGTTACAGTACACCGAAAAATATTAATTCGGTACGGCAAAGGCTTAATTCACAGGAAAAATTTAAAGCCTTACAAAGCGCTAACACTTTTAACTCCCGTTTGCAGCATCAAATGGGAAGACAAAGAAAAGTAAATACTGGAAAAAAACCGGATTTTGATGCATTTCTTAAACTTTTAACCGAACAGCTTAAACATCAAGACCCGTTAAAACCAATGGAAGATAAAGATTTTATTGCTCAAATGGCTCAATTCTCAAGTTTGGGAGAAATGACAAAATTCAATAAATCTATGACAAAATTACTGCAAAATAACAGTAAACAGGCACAATTCAATTTACTTGATAGAAAAGTTTACTGGTATAAAAGCGTAGGTAATCATAAACAAACATTTACGGGAAAAGTTAAGGCAATTGCAGTAAATGACGGAAATTATGAAGTTATTGTAAACTCAAACGGCCGTGATGTTTCAGTGCCTATAAATAAAATATTTAGAGTAGAAGTAGAAAACAGGGGCGTTGTACGCAGGAAAACTTCTCCGGTTAAAAAAATGATTAGAAAACCGGTAAAAACAAAAGTAAATACAAGTAAATTTATCCCGCCTTCACAGGTAGGGTTTAAAGGAGATTTTCATAACAGGGTTAACAGTATGTTAAACAACCATATTATGAATGAAAAATAGATTTTTGAGGATTATTTTGATAAACGGTTTTGTTAAAACCGCATAAAACGGATTTTTTAAAATTAATTTTAAGGGAGTAATTGCCTTATGATGCGCAGTCTTTACTCAGGAGTTTCAGGTTTAAAAAACCACCAGATTAGAATGGACGTTGTTTCCAATAACGTTTCAAATGTTAACACAATTGGATTTAAAAGAGGAAGGGTAACTTTTCAGGATATGATTTCCCAGAATATGTCGGGAGCATCTAAACCTAGAGAAGGACGCGGTGGTGTTAACCCCAAACAGATCGGATTAGGAATGCAGGTTGCTGCAATTGATACAATACATACTCAGGGAGCTATTCAGGTAACCGGTAAAATAACTGATGTTGCTTTAATGGGTAAAGGATTTTTTATTCAAAAACAAGGTGAAAGAATATTTTATACCAGAGCCGGTAACTTTGGTATTGATAGAGACAAATACCTTGTAAATCCCGCAAACGGATTTAAAATACAGGGGTGGAATTCAACTACTCTTCCGGACGGAAGCACTTTTATAAACACTTCCGCGCCTACAGGAGACATTATTGTACCCGTTGGAGATAAATACCCTGCTAAGGCAACGACAAATGTTAAATATAAATGTAACCTTAATGCAAGTGCTCATATTCCAACAAACCCGAACAACCCTACACGTAAAGAAATAGCATCCGGTGCAACCCATACTACTTCAATCAACGTGTATGATTCAAGGGGAAGAACACATAAAGTTAATATCACATTTGTACGTCAGGATGAAAATACATGGATTGCAAAAGTGAATGTTCCTAATTCAATACCTAATACAACACAGGTTGATGTAGGGCCAAGAAGCGCGACCGCAACGAATCAGTTAATATTTAAGTTTAACAACGCGGGTTCTCCGGAATCATTGAGAGACGTTGTTGCTCCGGGACAAAGAGCGGATTCAATTACAAGACGTGAAGGCCAGGAAAATCAGCCTCAAATAAAAGCTAAGTTAAGATTTAACGTTCCTGATGATAGAAAACAAGCTACAGGACAAAATCAAGGCGAACAATTAGAAATTGAACTTGATTTCGGTACAATCGGAAAATTAAACGGAGTAACTCAATACAACGGTGAAACAACAACCAAAGCAGTCAGCCAGGACGGTTACGGCATGGGATATTTGGAATCATTCCAGATTAATGACTCTGGTATTGTTATTGGCTCATACTCAAACGGACAAAGAAGAGAACTTGCTCAAATAGCCGTTGCTACTTTTGTTAACCCCGAAGGCCTTGAACGCGCCGGAGATACAACGTTTATTCAAACCGTTAACTCAGGCCGGGCCCAGGTTGGAGTTGCACAATCTCAAGGCAGAGGCCGGATTGTCGCGGGTTCGCTTGAGATGAGTAATGTTGACTTGTCAGAGGAATTCGTTGACATGATTGTAACACAAAGAGGTTTTCAGGCAAACTCACGAAGTATCACAACCTCAGACCAAATGTTACAGGAAATATTGACATTAAAAAGGTAATCGCCTTTAACACATAGAAACAACCTTCTTGATAGCCCGGTAATTTTTAACACGTTACCGGGCTTTTTGTTTATTTGTTGTTTTTAATAAAAGTTTGATATAATCCCGGTTTATACTTTTTGTTCTTCTTAACTGTGAAAGGATATTTACGCATTCCCTGAACAAAATATAAAAATTGTTTGGCTCCTGAAGTAAAGTCAAAATTGCCTTTATTATCCTGAATAAACATGCTACCATTTTTAAATATTTTTAATTTAATGAATTGTCGAGTTTTGATACTTTTTATAACTAAATAATTATGCTTTTCAAATAATATAAATCTGTCTTTATAACCAAAAACTGCAAATTTCGGCATACGTTTAAAATTAAAATTTTCAGACCAAATCAGTTTATTAGTATTAAGCTTAAAAATTTTAAAATTCATTTCAAATTTTTTATCTGGTTGAACTAATAAAATTTTATTAAAATCTTGATTTATATCAAAAAACTTATAATAATCATGTTTTAATATTTTTGTTTTATTCTTTAAAAAATTATAAATAAACAATTTTCCAGCTGTTTCACCGAAAATCTTTGAACCGCTGTGATTAATAAAATATTTGGAATAAGATAAATTTGAATAAAATTCATTTATAAACAATATTTTTTTAAGTCTACCCGTTTTATAATCAAAAATTCTTATCCCACCTTTTCCGGAATCCACGCTTGTAGTCCCTGTTTGAATAATAAATCCGAATTTGTTTGAAACTTTAATTGAAAAAAGATAACCACATCTTACTTTAAATATTTTAACTAGCTTAGCGGACTTGTTTAAATCAATAATATGTATTTTATAATTTTTCACATATACAAAATAAATTTTACCATTAAGTCTAACAAAATTACAGTAAAAACTACTATCTAGATTAAAAATTTCATGAATTACTTTATTAGTTTTCATGTTAAAAATTTTAACCTGAATTTTATAAGTTTTTTGATTAAATGAATTAACAGAAAAATATTTTGAATCAGGTGAGATATTTGCAAAATCTAATTTCCGAAAAATATTGGTTATTAATCTAATTTTTCCTTTTAAAAAATTAAACAAAAAAATACCATTATTTAATGTTATAATTAAAAATTGGTTTCTTAAATCATCAAATTTTATAAAATGAGGACTTATTCGATTTTTTATATATACAAGTCTTTTTTTAGTTTTTTTAATTAATTTCTTTAATACTATCCCCTTATTTAAATCATATAAAAAAATATTTCTATTTGGCCATTCTCCTTCAATGTAAACTAAAGCAAATTTCTGATTTGGGTGTAATAAAATTATATATTTTTGCGGTTTATTATTAAAGGGAAGTTTTATTTTTTTAATTAATTCACCGTTTTTTCTTACTTCAATATTATCTGTTTTAATACTTTTAAATGAGTAATTCCATTTAACGTGGATATCTCTTTCGGGATAAAATGACTCTGCCTGATAGTATAAAACTTCTGAACAAAATTTCAAATTTTTCGAATTTTTAAAAACTTTATTTTTAGATTTTTCTATTATATTACCATTTCTAATATTGAACAATATTGTATTTCGCTTATATCTAACAAAATTTGAATAGCCATATTTTGATTTAGCATATTTGCATTTAATATATTTCCCGTTTCTACTAAAAACAATTCCAATTATTAATCCCTCAAATCCTGTTTTCTTTTTAGCATTAACACCTATCTTTTTTATTAATTTCCCTGTTTGAATATCAAAAATACTCAAATAATGGAACCCACAGGCCAGGAACTTTCCGTCAGGGCTAATCGCAGCGCAATTGCTATATATTCTTATTCTTCTGATTAGCTGCATGGATTTAAATTTCCAAACACATATTCCTTCTGAATAGGCCGATGTAATAAAATATTCCCCGTCAGGACTAAAATGCATACTTGTAATTTGATCTAAGCTATTATCAGTACTTATAACTTTTTTTGATAATTTTGGGCCTTTTTCATAAGTGATAGTGGGTATCTTATACTCATTTTTTTTGCATGAAAAAAATAAAATGCATATTAATAAAAATATGTTTAATGAAATTTTATTTCTCAACTATTCAACCTTTCCAAAATAAACTTATAAACATCTTATTTTTTATATTTATAAATGTCAAACCAATTTTAAGTGATTATATTTTAATGTGGTGATATACAGCACTATCCGGCTTCTTTATACAGCTCAACTCTGTTGCTTCCGTTGTTTTTAGCTTTA
>CALGPD010000161.1 GCA_937960625.1 uncultured Spirochaetia bacterium
ACGTAATATATTGTCCCGGGTTTTCTCCCCATGTTTTGGTAAGTTTTATTTTTTCGTCATTTTTGCTTATGTTCAATTCAACGTGAATAGTATTTTCATCAGGAATAGGGAAATAATCAGCAATTTTTTTTGTTTGATTGTTATTTAGTTTTGTATTTTCGGTTAACGCTGTTTTCAATGCATTAAAAATTGTTGTTTTTCCGGATTCGTTCGGGCCTAAAATTATATTTAAACCGGGTTTAAACTGGAGTTTAAAATTATTCAATGCTGCGAAATTCTTTATATATATATCAGTAATTATCACGTTTTACCTCTTGAATTAAATCAAAAGCGATTTGTAGTGCTTCATTATTCCCGGTATTTTCAAGTTCCATGAGTATTTTATATGGAAGTGAGTCTTTTGTGAATTCATCGTGGATTCTTTGTTCGGAAATTTGTTTATTTAAATCGTTATCAATAAAATCCAGAAAAGTAACATTTTCGTTTATTTTTTTCTCTATTTCAAATTTTAAGTCATAATCTTTTTCCGTTAGAGAACCTGATAGGTTTAACCGTAAAAACGCGTTGTTATATTCTTTTTTGGTATATTCTTGTTCAATTGATTTTATATCATTTGAATTGTATATATCCGCGTGGTCTTTTTTTAGAAAATAATACTTTCCGGTTTGAATTATTTCTGATTTTATGTTTTTATTTTTATCAATCTCGATTATCCTTGCTGTGCCTTTATGTTTGCAGTCAAAACCATCTGGTTCCGGAGTTCCGGCAAAATAATACCTGCTTTGCTCGTTGTTTTCAGGATATGGAATATGTGTATGGCCTAACAACCACACATCAATAAACGCTGAATCCAATTCTTTAATTTTCATTGGAAAATATTCACCCTTCATATCCGGTGAAACGTTTTCAAGGCTTCCATGAGCAATGCCGACGTGAATTGCATTATTATCATATTCTTGAATGTTTTTAATCCAGTCAAGGTTATTGTTAGAAGACTTCTTGCTTGTGCAGTGCGCGGGATAAAAATTAATCATACCGAAATTATAGATTTTATTGGTTTTTAACAGAACGGTATTTGAGTTTATCATATCCTCAAACCACATCCAAAGTTGTTTTGGGTTATCAGTTGTGTAAAAATCATGATTGCCGGGTAATACTAAAACTGCCTCTCCTGAAAAATTATTTAATGAATTTACCACCCGGCTTACTTCGGTTTTCGTTACGGTGAGTGTGTTAAATAAATCGCCCGCGACAACGAAAAAACCGCAATCATTATCATTCGCTGTAGAAATGAGTTTATCAAGTGTTTCAAATCTGGCATTATATAACAAGTTTTCATTGTCAAGATTTAAAAGCTTTTGGCCAATGTGTAAATCTGATGTGTGAAATATTTTGATTTTCATCAAACTAAAGATAATAAAAATCAAGTACATAAAATGAATATTCTTAAAATAAAAAATAAAAATTTATAAAGGTTTTTAGTGACTATTAGTATTTGGCAGTGTTACAATAATTATATACAACTAAGGAGATAAACCATGTTAAAAAAAGTAAGTATAATATTAATAATTATCTTAATATTTTCTTTCAGCGTTTTCGCTCAAAACGTTGGAGATCAAGCGCCGGATTTTAATGTTAGGGATTGGAACGGAAATTCCCAATCTTTAGCTAAGTATAGAGGAAAAGTTATTTTACTAAAATTTTGGGCATCTTGGTGCGGTCCATGCCGAGCAAGCTTTAAGTCTAAAACTCAATATTATTATAATAAATACGGAAATAACGGACTTATAATATTTGCTATAGGGTTGGGCGGAAAATCCAGCGATAAAAGATTTCTTGAAAACAATAATTATCAAACACATGTAAATGTTGATGGAAAACAATATAGCCGCCAAATCCGCAGCAAATATCACTTCAGGGGCATTCCATTTGAAGTACTTATTTCAAAAACCGGGCAGATTTTATGGAAAGGCCATCCTTATAGATTAAGTGATACTTTAGTTAAACAAGCTCTCGCAGGGACTGCTACCGTTAAAGTTGAAAAACGCGATGCTGTAAAAGATTTTAAATATGTATTAACAGCGTTCAAAGACATTATAAAACCTTCAATGCGCACCGGATACTTTAAAGGAGAATTAAGATCTTCTTTGTTGGCGGAAATTAATAAAGCTTCTTCATTACGTGATTTTAAAAGTTTGCTTGTTAATTTTTCTTTTTATATTAAAGGTGATGGATATAAATCAAGCTGGAAAAGGTATAATCCTTCCTGGCAGCAAAAAGTAAGAAATGCCGATAATGCAGGTAAATTAATTTCCTGTTTTCGAGAATTATTATTCAAAGGCCTTTCTTATAGAGTGGTTGCGGACAGAACTGTTTGGCGCAGACATAATAGAAAAGTGTTAAAAATATTAAGACATTTTAGATAATTTGATTTAAGCCGGATTAAAAAATCCGGCTTTATGTTTTTTCATTCATATTTTTATATTTCCTACTTTAGTAAAACATTTTAGTTAATAGTTTATAAAATTTTCATAAATGCGGAATATATGATTTGAGTTTATGGAAATTATTATTTTAAATTTTGTTATAAAATACAGATATAAATAAAATAATCATTTACTTAAAATAATAAATTTGATAAAATTAAATTTACCTTTAACAAAGTTTAATATGTATGAAGCAAGACAGTTTTTATAAAAATATTTTAAATCAATCTGACATTTTAATATTTATATTAAATGAAAAATTTGAATTAGTATTTATTAATAAATTTACAAAAGAATATTTATTAAAATTCGGTTTAGGCCTTGAAAAAGGTTTTAAAGAATTTCTCCATGCCTCAAATTATACGTTGCGTGATTTAAAAGATTTTCTTAATAACATTCTCCCGGATGCTGAATCAGAGAATAGAATAATTACGGTTTTGGAAAGCCTTGAAACAGGAAAGATAAAAATCGAATGGCGGGTATCCTCATTAAAAGATAAAAATAAGGTTTTATATACTTTTACCGGTAAGAAATCCTTAGTCTCAGAAGGTATTGAAAAAAATATCAAAAAAGAATGCTTTGCAAAATTATTAAATTATACGTTTGATGCCATAGTCGTAATAACCCCTGATTTAAAAATAAAATATGGAAATTCTAAATATACGGAAATAGTTTCGACGTTTGGAATTAATGAAGATTATATCGGCAAAAAAATTGATGAAGTTTTTCCAAAGTTTAATAAAGAAAACATTATAGATTTTAAAATCGTTTTTAAATCGGGCAATCCCGTTGTAACAAACGAACAATTTAACTTTAATAATGAAATACTTCATTATGAGATTTCTAAAATTCCGGTATTTGATAAAAATAAAGTGGTTGCGGAAGTAGTCGTTGTATTTAAAGATATTACACGGCAAAAACAGGCTTTTTTTTCGTATACAAAATTGATTACAGCTGTTGAACAAAGCCCGTTTATAACTGTTATCACAGATAAAAATGGCGTTATTGAATATGTTAATCCACAATTTATAAAGACAACGGGATATAAGTTTGATGAGGTTGTTGGAAAAAAACCAAACATATTTTCTTCAAAAAGCCATGATTCCAGTTATTTTAAAAAACTCTGGAATAATATCAGTTCTGGAAAAGTATGGCATGGGGAGTTTATTAACAGGAAAAAAGACGGAACTTTATATAGGGAAAAAGCGTCAATATCTTCAACATATGATGGTTTCGGCAAAATTGTTAATTATGTAAAGGTGTCTGAGATAGTTACGGATGAAAAAGAAATTGAAATTGACTTGCAGGTTAGCGAGATGCGATTTAAAAGTATTTTTGAAAACTCACTTACCGGAATATTTTATATAAATTTAAATGGTGAGATTCTTGAAGCCAACCCTAAAGCCGTTGAGATATTAGGTTCCCCCTCGGCAGAAGCGACTAAAAGCATTAATGTATTTACATTTAAACCTGTAAGCGAAATAGGTTTTGCTCAAGCTGTTAGAGAATGTATAAATAAGAAGAAAACAATAATGAGAGAAACTGCATATAAAAGTAAGTGGGGAAAACCAATATATGCACTTTATTATTGCAACCCTATCATACGCAATGGAGAAGTACATGGAGTTCTTGCAAACCTTGATGATATAACCGAACAGAGGATTGCTCAATTATCATTAAAAGAGAGTGAAGAAAGGTTTAAAAAATTAGCTGAGCTTACTTTTGAAGGAATACTTATACATAAAGATGTAATTATTCAAGATGTTAATGTTTCTCTTTGTAAAATGTCGGGATATACTCATGATGAACTTATCGGTAAAAACGGGCTGAAATTACTCGTCTGTAAAAAATATCATGTTGAAATGAAAAAGCGTTTAACGAATAACATAACTGAACCTATCGAGGTCGAGGCAATAAGAAAAGACGGCACAGTTTTTCCCGTTGAAATTGAAACAAGAAATATTAAATGGAACGGGGATGATTTACGCGTTATTGCTATTCGAGACATAGCCAGACGTAAAAAAATAGAAGAAAAATTAATTGAAAATGAAAAATATTTGAACGACATATTAAATTCTTTTAGTGACGGTATTTATGTTATTTCCAGTGATTATAAAATTCAGTATATAAATAAAGCAATGATAGATAAAATCGGTTATGATGCAACGGGTGAGACGTGTTATAAAGCTCTATATAAGAATAATAATAAATGTGAGTGGTGTATTTATGAACTACTGGATAATAAAACTCCAAGTATTTCTTATGATATGTATCTTGAAGATGTTGATGAGCATAAAAATGTTAGAAATTTTCTCCTTGAGAACGATTCAAAGTTGACAATATATTACGATATAACTCAAAGAAAAAAAGCGGAAATTGAACTTAAAGAAAGCCGTGAGAGATTTGAATTGTCGGTGAACGGAAGCAATGACGGAATCTGGGATTGGAATATTTTGACAAATGAACTGTATGTTTCTCCAAAGTGGAAATCTCAAATCGGATATAAAGATGGCGAGCTTGAAAATGAGTTTTCAAGCTTAACAAACAACCTCCATCCGGAAGATAACCCTAGGGTTTTGGATTATATTAATAAATATTTAAAAAATGAAATAAAAGAGTTCAATATAGAATATCGTTTACAGCATAAAAGCGGAAATTATATCTGGATAAATACAAGAGGTGAAGCATTACGTGATAAAAACGGTGTGCCGTACAGAATGGCAGGTTCTCATACAGATATTACAAAGCGTAAACTTGAAGAAATACAATTAATGGAAAGTGAGGAGAGGTTTAAAAAACTTTCCGACCTTACTTTTGAAGGCATTATACTACATAATAACGGGATTTTAATCGATGCAAACGCGTCATTTTGCAGGATGAGCGGTTATAAATTAGATGAAATTGTGGGTTTAAATGTTATTGATTTAATTGTTGTAAAAGATTTCTTAAATATGGTTTATGACAATATTACAAAAAAATACACTTCGTCTTATGAAATTGAAATAAAAACGAAACACGGAAATATAATTCCTATTGAGATTGAAGCCCTGGAAATGATGTGGAAAGGCGAAAAAATAAGGGTTGCGGCTTTACGGGATTTAACCGAAAGAAAAAAAGCGCAAAGTGCTATAAAAGAAAGTGAAGAGAGGTTTAAAAAACTTTCAGAACTTACTTTTGAGGGAATTTTATTCCATAACAACGGAATACTCATAGACGCAAATGCATCATACTGTAGGATTACAGGTTATTCTCTTGATGAAATAATAGGAAAGGACGTTGTTGAACTAATGGTTTTAGAAAAATATCGTCCCATTATCATGGAGAAAATTCTGCAAGAACACGCTGAAGCGTATGAGGTTGAAATCAGAAAGAAAAACGGAGAAATTATACCCGTTGAACTTGAAGCAAAAGACATAGTCTTAAAAGGGGGGAAAATACGTGTAGGCGCTGTCAGGGATTTAACCGAAAGGAAGAAGGCCCAGCTCGCGTTAATCCAGAGTGAAATAAATTTAATCCGTGCGCAGAGAATCGCGGGCATGGGTTCTTGGATATATTTTTCAAATAAAGATGTTTTTGAATGGTCAAAAGAAATGTATCATAAACTTGGGCTGAACCCTGATGAATATGATAAGCCTGATTTTGAATTGTATCTTTCAAGAATTAAACCCATGCAGCGTAAAAATATTAAAATCTTGTTTGAAAACCTTTTTATAGAAAAGCCTTCTTCATTTGAATGGGAATATACAACAGTCCCTATTCATGGTGTTGAGCGATTTATCACAAC
>CALGPD010000162.1 GCA_937960625.1 uncultured Spirochaetia bacterium
TATTAAATTAAATAAGCAGTTCAGTTTCATGAAAAATTTTATTGTCATTCTAGGAGCTATTATCTTAACCCTTACTATTTTCTCTTCTTTATATACCCTGCTTGCAATTTCAAAGCCTTTGAAAAATATTTTAACTTTAATTCTAGATATCGCGTCAGGTGAAGGCGATTTAACAAAACGGGTAAACCTGAAAAGAAAGGATGAAATTGGTATTATCGGAGCAAAATTTGACAGCTTTCTTGAAAATATTCATGGTATAGTTAAAAAAATAAAAATTCTTACTTGGGAAATCACTGGTGAAAGCAGCACACTTAGCAGCCGTATTAATAAATCATCTGAAGTTATAAATACAATGGTAGATGATATAAAAAAAATAGATTCAAAAATGGAAGAGCAAAACGGTTTTGTAAGTGACACTTCATCTACTTTATCAGAAATGGTTGGTAATATTGAATCGATTGCATCTAATATAGAACAACAGTCAAGTGCTGTTGAAGAATCTTCAAGTTCGATTGAAGAAATGGCAGCAAATATTAACAGCGTTGCTTTGACAGCAAAAAAAGCATATGACATCAGTAATGCTTTAACAAAAGTTGCAAAAGAAGGCGGGGAAATAATTCAAAGCTCAATTGATGCTATTCATGAAATTGAGGATTCAGGAACGCGAATGGCTGATATAGTTGAAATAATTTCAGGAATTGCGGAACAAACAAACCTTCTCGCTATGAATGCGGCAATTGAGGCAGCGCATGCCGGACAATTTGGTAAAGGCTTTGCCGTTGTAGCTGATGAAATCAGAAAACTTGCTGAAAACTCTGCTTCAAGCGCAAAAGAAATAACCGGGCTAATAAAAGAAAACGCGGATAAAATTGCTAAAACCGTTGATTTAGCCACAACGGCTAATCAAGGGCTTGATAAAATTTTAGCAGACGTTGTACTTACCCTGGATATAAATACTGAAATATCCTCTGCAATGGATGAACAAAGTATTGCGGCTAAAGAAATATTAAGCTCTATGTCAGCGTTGGTGCAAATCACCGAACACGTTAGAAACGCAATTCAGGAACAAAAAACAGGGAGCAGGGATATTATAAACAGCATTGTTGATCTTGAAGAAAACGCAAGGCAAATTTTAGACTCTACTCAAAAACTCACAGAAAACACAGATAAGGTAAACAGCACTTTTGACGAAACAAAAAAAGTTACAAAGGATAGTATTGATAAAATCAATGACTTATATTCTTTAGTAGGCAAGTTTAAAGTCGAAAAAGCACAGGAAAAAAACGTTACTATACCGGATGGAAAAAATTCTTAAAAAAAATATTGCAAAACCCGATTAATATACTATAATATTATTAGCCGAATATTATAGGTACTTTATTGTGAAAAAAACATTATTGCTAATTTCTATTTTTTATTTTCTTTTTGCAAGCGGATGTGAATATTTTTATCAAACTTCTGAGGCCAAATATTTAATTGTATATAAAAACGGCGGTGATAATAATATTTATACCGTATACAACGATGGAAGTAATTTAAGACAATTAACCAGCACCGGAACAGCCAATTATCCTAAATTCAGCCCCAATGGTAATATTATAATATTCAAAGATAATGCAAATTATAAATACCTTGATTTAAATGGAAATAGTTCGTTTATAAGGAAACAGGACGCCTCATATATAACTGAGGAGTATTGCAGTTGGTCCCCGGACGGTTTAAAAATAGTTTTTGCCGATATTGTGGGAAACCTTTACATCTACAAACAATCAGATAAATCTTATAAAACCATATATTCCGGTTTTATTTTTGACAGTGTAGATTTTACACCTGATGGACAAAAGATTATTACTAGCGCTGGAACAACTTTCTATTCAATTAACGCAGATGGAACAAATCTTAAAACTATTATAACAGGAATGAACTACTTAAAATATCATCCATCAGGAACGCGTTTGGGTTTTGTGAATGCAGGTAATAATCTTTTTATCTGCGATACTGATATTAACAATAAAATACAACTAACATCTGACGGAAAATCTGATTATTTCGTTTTTTCACCTGACGGCACGAAAATATTCTATATAAACTCCGGCCCGCCTATAAAAATCTGGAGCATGGATATTGACGGAAACAATAAAAGGGAAATACCAAATACAGATGATGTGGAAGATTTCGATGTTACGGTTCAGTATTAATTTGAAAAACCGGATAACCCATTTCTTCTCGCTTTTCCTGTATTTATTTTCTTCGCATTTGGTATCCCTCTTCTAAGCAATTCAATAACCCGTTGATTATGATTACGAAGCTCGGCATAACTCATTGCTGTATCTCCGGTTTTGTCCTTAATATTTCTATCAGCACCGTGCTGAAGCAGCAAATAAACCGTTGTATATTTTCCTTTTTCAGCAGCATACATCAAAGCTGTTTTGCCCGAATTATCCTGTAGATTTACATTAGCCTCTTTGTTGAGAATATGCCTCGCGCAATAATAATAACGTTCTTTAATTACAGCGTGTATTAAAGCGGTTTTACCATCATTATCTTTTTCATCCACTTTAACAGGATAATTTAATATTAACCTTACTGTTCCACTATAATTTTTCGTTGCATGCATTAAAGCAGTCATACCCTTACCGTCTTTGGCATTAATGTCTGCGCCTTTTTTTATTAAAATATCTATTATTTTTTGTTTATTATGATGGTGTGACCTTGCTTTTATTGCTATAATTAAAGGTGTTTGCTTTAAATCGTTTCTTGCATGAACATTAGCACCTTTTTCAATCAAAGTGGTAACAATTTTAGGATCATTAGCTATAAATGAATACATTAATACACTTTTGCCAAAACGGTTTTTAGCATTAATATCAGCGCCTTTTTTAATTAAATAATTATACATATAACTTCGACGGTAATAAAGCGCCCACATTAAAGGCGTTATACCGCGTTTATCAGCATAATTTATTCCTGCTCCGTTATCAATTAGAATTTTGAATGCTTTAAAATTCCGTTTATATATCGAATAGATTAATGGAGTTTGACCGCGTTTATAGTTGCTTAGAACATCAGTCTCTGCTCCGTTTTTAAGAAGCTCTTTTAAAACAGTTATATTTTTATATTTTACCGCATGGAAAAGCGCGTTATATCCGTATTTGTCCCTAATGTTAAGATCCACTTTTTTAGCGATTAAAAGCCTAGCTAAATTATTCTGCCCGCGTAATACGGAATTCATTAGTAAAGTTCTTCCATATCTGTCTTTAACATTATCTGTCGGATAACCGGCAAAAAATCTGGACAACAAAATGTTTGAGTATAGTAAAAATAAAAATACAAAAGCAATGTGTATTATCGAAGAAAAATAGTAACCACCCATTCTTCCGTCTTCAAAAGATAACCTCAAGTTATTGTCTTTTATATCAACCTTTTTTGCCGGAACAGATTTAACGCAGGTATTTTTATCAGGTTTACCCGGAATATACAAAACCGGAAGTATGCTGTTAACTTTATATTTGGTCCGTGTCTCGGCTGTGCCTCTAATTAACCTTTTATTATCATCAAAAAACTCATAAGAATATAAATTATTATCTCCATACAATTCAACCCTGTTAACAACCTTCCCATCCGTTACTTTGCCTTTCTTCAGCATTTTAATTATAAACAGATTCTTCCAATTAACTATTATTACAAACAACGAGAAAATCGCAAGCAATACGGGTATTAAAGTTACAAGAGGAAAATACTTACCCCATGAATCAAATTTCCCCCCTATTATTATTGAGTATCTCGGGTTGCTTTTTAAATATTTAATCCTAAGCGTTCTTTTTAATTTCATACCCCTGTAAGTTCTAAAGTATGTGTAAAACACTTTTCTGGACAAAACGGAAACTCCGGTATAAAGTTTTTCATCAGGTGTATTAAAAACGTAATAGACTTTATATCCGCTCACACTTCTGGTGTTAACATTTACAGGGTATGCTATTGCTTTTTTATTTACACCCCAAATCTTTATTACTCCCAGCCATCTATAACCTAAAAATAAAAACAAAATAAACATCATGAATAAAAATAAAAAAACAAACCCGGGACGCATGGATAATTTGTTTATCAATAATCTGTAGTTATCAATAAACCGCAGTTTTCTCGGTGGAGGAGTTAAATCTTTATACTTATTCGTTACTTTAAAATCAAAATCCTGGTCAGCGCCGGCTTCAATCAACATATTCTTAACTTCGTAAAAATCCCGCTCATAAGCATATTGTAAAGGAGTTTTCCCGTTGTTTTCATCCCTAACATCCAGATACGCTTCTGCGTCTATTAACAATTTTACGTTTTCTTTATTATTCTCAATAACCGCTTTATGGAGTATTGCTAATCCCTTTTCTTTTACGTTTAAATCCGCTCCCGCTTCAGCAAGCATCCTAAGAATATCATAACTCTTAGTTTCATATGCTACAAGAATGGGAGGCATATCTTTAACACCTGGTAAATCCACATCGCAGCCTTTATCAATTAACTTTTTGACCACTTCACGTTTTTTATTTTTAATTGCTGTTAGTAAAGGCGTATCACCGTTTTTCGTTTTATTATTAACGTCAGCTCCGTTATCTATGAAATAGTCAACAAAATTCTTTTTCTTCTTAATTACTTCATTAAAAAGAGTATCTCCGCTTTGTGACCGCACATTCATATCCACACCATTGTTTATTAACATTTGCACAATAGTTTTTGAACCAGCAGTGAAAATTGCTTTCTCAAGTGGATACATTCCTTCACGTAATTTACCATTAACATCAGCACCTTCATTTATCAACTTTTTAACATATCCCGAATCTTTTGCAGCAATAGCATTCTCTAATAATGCCCGGCCATAAGTATCAGTATTTACAACAGCTCCATTTTCTATAAGTAAATCTTCAATAGAAATATTATTTTTATCATACGCGTATTCAAGCGGAGTTTTGCCATTATCATCTTCAAGGTTTATATCAGCTTTATAATTTATCAAAATATTAACGAGATCATATTTCTGATTTCGGCAAGCATGATGAATCATTGCTTTGCCGCCATATCTTACATTTATATCCGCATTACTTCTTTTCAATAATGCTACAATGTCAAAGTTTTTGTTCTCCATAGCAATAACTATTGGTGTTTTTCCGTCTTTAGCTTGAATATTTACATCACAGTATTCTAAAAGTGTTTCAGTTAAACGTAAATAACCTTTCTCGGCAGCAACGTGTAAAGGAGCTAAACCCGTTTCCGGATTAATCTGGCTACAATCAGCACCCTGCTCAATTAATCTTTTAACGTAATTTATATCCCTTGCGGATACAGCTTTATAGAGTTTGCCTGATAATGATTTTTCGTTGAATTGATTTTCTATTTCATCATCAACCTCACTATCTTTCTTTTTCTTACCCCGTGATTTTTTCTTATCTTCATGGCTTTTTTTATCAACAATAATTATATCGCTTAACATATTTAAAGCGCGCTTTGCGTCATCTATACGTTTTTTGTAATCAGGTTCTATCATTTTTGAGATTAAATCAACAAACGGCTTTGGAATATTAACGTGTTTTTCAAAATCTATTTTCATGTTATCGAGTTCGAAATCAGAGGGTTGTTTACCGGTAAGTAAAAATATCACAGTCGCGCCTAAGGAATACAAATCAGAAGCAGGAGTTGCTTTTCCGAATAACTGCTCCGGAGGCATATAACCAATCGTTCCTACAAAAGTGTTGGACATTGCCGCTGCCATAGTAGAATCAACGAGTTTACCAACAGCGCCAAAGTCAACTAAATAAACTTTATTATTTTCATCTAAAATAACGTTTTTCGGCGTAATATCCCTATGAATTACAGGAGGGTTTAACCGGTGAATGTATACCAAAACTTCAAGAACGACTTTTAATATATCCCTTACTTGAGAATTTGTGAAATGTTTGCCGCCGGAGATGAGATCGTATAAGTTTTTCCCTTTTACATGCTCCTGAACAAGAACAAAAATTTCCTCTTCATTATATTTAAATTTAAAATGTGAATAATAATCAGGTATATTGGAATTATCCAGATTTTTAAGTATATCTATTTCCCGTTCAAATAATTCAAGTTCTTTCCAATCTTTTATATCATCAAAACTAAGCGTTTTAAGTACAACGTCTTTTCCTGTTTCCTGATCCTCTGCAAGATACGTTTTACTTAATCCGCCTTAACCATTAAGTGAATCAACTTTATATTTGTTTTAAATTAAATTGCCTTTTGTTAATTCTTT
>CALGPD010000163.1 GCA_937960625.1 uncultured Spirochaetia bacterium
TGTCTATTGTGCTTAGTATTATATTGGATAGTTGTTTGTTGATATTGTTTAGTGGTATAATTTGATTTGTTATCTCATGAATGGAATTTTCAAAAAAATCAAAAATAAATGACGGTTTTATACGTATGCCTAAATAATAGTCGTCCGGAGATATAAGCGTTTTTTTTGGTTTTGTCATTAAACCCACAGCTAGAATACTAACATGATTAAAATCAATATTTTCAGTGTCATTTAAATCTTTAAATTTAATGATAATATCAGCGCAGCTATCCGGTAATATTGTATTTTGTAAAGTTTCGTTTTGGCTGTCAGCTTTCCAAATTACTACCGCTTCGTTAGCGATACCGTTTATTCCGTATTCTTTATATGGCATGAATAATTATTATCACAGATTAATAATCATGTCAATTCTCCAGCCAATTTTTCAAATAATAATTTTGAAATATAAAAAATGGTTTAATTTGAATTATTTTATTTATATTTTATATAAGTTGTTCATGTTTGTAATTATATAGTATTGTCTTTTTATATAACTATTTTTTGCTTTATTAAAAATATCTTGACTTTTCATGTTAAATATCAGAAATTCTATTATAATAAAGGTGATTAAATGGATATTGAGTTTATCCGTGAGGAAAAAGTCATAATTGCGAGATTTAACGCTCGGATGATTATTCACTCAAATGTAAAAGAAATAAGCCAAAAAATTGAAAATAATTTAGAAGATATTAAAAATAAGAAAGCTGTAATATTTGATTTTGAATCTGTTGTTTTTATTGACAGTACCTCTTTGGGGTATTTATATAAACTCAAAGATACCTTGGACCGTTTTGGAACAAATCTTGTTTTTTCAAATCTCGTTGACAGGGTAAAGGATATTTTCATATATACAAATTTTGCCCAGCACTTTACTATTTTTGATGATACAAAAAATGCTATGAACTTTTATTAAATATGATTTTATTTAATGTATAATTATACTTGAAAAGAATATGCAATGTGAGTTAGAATATATAATATAGAATTGGGAAGAATTATGGATATATTCTTTAAAGAAGAAAATAATTTTGGAATCCTTTCATTTGATAATGGAATGATTCTTTATGATATGGTTGGAGTTTTGAAAGAGCATTTTGAGAAATTAATTGATAATATTAATGAAAACATAAATATTATAATTGATTTCAATAAGATTTCTTTTATCGACAGCAGTGGATTAGGTTTTTTAGTAAATATTTGTAAAAAAATAAGAGAAAAAGGAAATTCAATAATACTAACCGGATTGCAGGAAAGTGTTAATGATATTTTTAGATTGACTGGGGTATCTCCGTACTTTACAATTCTTCAAAGTATCAAAGAAGCAAAAGACTTTTTTAATAAAGAATAATATAAGTATTTAATTTTTATTTTAAAACACCATTTGTTAAATTATTCGAGGTTATTTTTTGAGGAAATTAGAACATCATATCACGGAATTTGTAGTCCAAAAAAAACCTATACAATTTAAAACTTTTTCCGCCGGCCCGGAATTTATTAATAAAGTTCATACCGGATTGAATATTATTTTGAACTATAAGGATTACGAGCATTTATCTTCTGCTTTAATCTTTATTTTAAGAGAACTAATTACAAATGCTAATAAAGCTAATATGAAAAGAGCTTTTTTTACAATAAATGAAATTGATATTAATAATAAGCTTCATTATGAAATGGGAATAAAAGAGTTCTCTCAAAGATTAAGAAAAGAATATACAAAACTTGAAGAGCATCTGAAAAGTTGTTCAATGCATACAAGAGTAATTTTTAAAGAATATGCAGACGAGCATTTTGTTCTGTATATTATTAATAATGTAACTGCTACACCGGAAGAAATCCACAGGGTAAATGAGAAGATATCAAATTATAAGAAATCAAAAACCGACCCTAATATTATTCTTAATCTCGTTGATGAAACAGAAGGCGCGGGTATGGGATTGTTTTTATCTTTGCAGCTGCTTGAAAAAGTAGGGATTACCTGTGATTCTTTTAAATTCGGAGTTAATAATGAAGTAACTTTTTCAAAAATCAGTTTTTCTTATATTAACGTTACTCCGCCGCCCTATAATTTATTTACCAAACTCCTTTTAGATGAAGTTGATAAATTACCCGAGTTTCCTTCTCACATGAAAAAAATTCTTTCAATGCTTGAAGATGATGGCCTTGATTTAAAAGACTTAGCAAGGCAAATCCAAATAGACCCTTCATTAAGCGCTGAATTGCTTAAATATGTTAATTCATCGGGTGTTGTAACAAATAGAAAAATCGGTACTATTAAAGAAGCTATCAATTTCACAGGTGTAAAAAAAATCAGGGCTATTGTTTATTCGCATAGTGCAATGTCAATTGTTAATTCAAAATTCGGTAATATAAAAGATATCTGGACGCATTCATACAGAACCGGTATTATTGCTGAAAGAATTGCAGCGCATAAAAAGTTTAAAAATAAATATGGCGAGTATTATACTGCCGGGCTTTTACATGACATCGGTAAAATCATTTTAATTGCAGTTGACACCGAAAAAGCCAAAAAAATAGAGAAGATTTGCAGAGAAAAGAAACTTGACCTTCCGGTAATTGAGGAATTAACTGTTGGAATAAGCCATGCCGCTATTGGTGGTAAAATTGCTAAACACTGGGATTTTCCCGACCCTCTTGTAAATGCAATAACATATCACCATAATACCATGATGAGTGTTCCGGATAAACCTCTGGTTTATACTATTTATCTGGCAAATTATTTTGATAATATTGAAAAGGGCGTTCTTCCTGATTTATTATCAATTGATGTAAACGTTCAGAAATTCTTTGAACTTGAAACCGAACAAGACTTACTTGAATTATATAATAAAGTTTTAAAGTGATTTTAATAAAAATCACATTTCAGATAACGCGCTTATAGCTCCTTTATATTCAGTTGATAAAGCTGCTTGTCCGGCTGCATATTCCATTGCGCTTTTGATCATTTCTTCTTCCAGAATTCCTTCGGAATATGTCCCTAAAATTTTTATCATAAACCCAGCAAAAAAAACATCACCAGCTCCTGTCGCATCAACGAAGATATTTGCTTTAAAAGCAGGATGGGAATAAACTTTAGCGTTATGGATTACATCTGCGCCTTTTTTCCCTCTAGTGACAACGAGTATTTTTTTTACATTGTATCTATTGGAAAAATGCTTAAATATTTTTTTTGTCCTTGAAGAGCCAAAAAGGAGTTCGGCTTCTTGTTCATTAACTTTTAATATATCAACGTATTTTAGTATTCTTTTTATACGCCTTATGAATTTACGTTGTTTTAGTTTTAGTAATTCAATTATTCCTGGCCTGAAATTAACATCAAAACTTACTTTTACTTTTTTGCGCTTTGCTTTTTTAATAGCCTTTCTTGTTGCCCTATATCCTTCACGTGTGCTTAGAAAAAGTGACCCAAAATGGAATAAATCAGCTTTAGAAAAATCCCTGCTTTTAAATGCCCATGAAGAGAATTTAAAAGTTTCCGGTGTTATAAAGAAATTAAAATCTCCTTTTTTCGTTACCATTGCTGCGGGCGGTTCTATTGATTTACGTCTTGTCCTTAATTTGATTTTAAAATCTTTTAATATTGATTTTATTTTTTTAGAAAAATTACTGTTGGAAAGATTGGTATAAAAAATGCATTTATCTGCTCCGAATTTTTTGCACGCGCAGATAAAATTCATTGGAGCGCCGCCACCGAAAGCATCTATTTCTATATTTTCATTTGATTCTTCTGATTCATATAAATCGAATAAAGCTTCACCGAAAGCTATTATTTTAAGTGACATATAATTCTCCTGATTTGAAGTGAATTAAAAATAACTTGATATTTTTTCAATATTACATTTATTATAATGCTTTGTAAAGAATTTTTTTATTTTACCCGTTATATAAATATAGCGGAGTAATAAAAAATATAAGTATTTAAATACTTGTATTTTTTATTATTATTAATAAATTTGGATAAAACGTATTGGAGCAAAATATGAAGGTTAGATTTTGGGGAGTAAGGGGAAATGTTGTAATGCCCGGGCCGTATACCATTAAATACGGTGGAAATACTCCTTGTATTGAAATAAGAGGTGATGACAACGAATTATTAATTATTGATGCGGGAACGGGTTTGCGTGAACTCGGTTTATATCTAACACAAAATGATTTTCAACAAGGCCCTATTGATGCCAAGATTTTATTAACTCATACTCATTGGGACCATATGCAGGGTTTCCCGTTTTTTGCTCCGGTTATTTTTATTCCTCAAAACAAAATTACTTTTTACGGTCCGGTTGATGAAGATGATTCTCTTGAAGACGTTATTGGCGGCCAGATGAATTATTCATATTTTCCGGTTAAACTTGACGAGTTAAAGGCCATGATTAAATTCAGAAACCTTGTTCCGGGGGAATTCAACATTGGAGAGTTTAAAATTAAATCCCGTTATTTAAATCATCAGGTTTTAACTTTTAGTTATAAAATTGAATATAGAGGAAAAGTAATTACAACTGTATTTGACCATGAACCATATGGGTTTGAACGTTATATTGACGGAACTTTAAGTGATATTGAAAAAGACAAGATAAAAGAAAACGCTGTTATCAAAAAGGACGAATTAATAGATTTTATAAGCGGTTCGGATTTGATAATTCACGATGCAATGTATACAAGAGATGATTATTTTGAGAAAAAAGTGGGCTGGGGCCATAGTTACTTTGAATATGCAGTAGAGAACGCCGTTGCATCAAAAACTAAAATGCTTGCTTTATTTCATCATGAGTATGAAGATGAGAAAATGGATAAATGCGAGAAAAGCGCTAAGAATTATGCAAAGTCTCTTGATAATAACCTCGTTGTATTTGCAGCGAGAGAAAAACTGGAAATCACTATTTAAATTATTTATCTATGATTTATAGCCATTTTTTCAATATTACCGCTAACAAGGTAAGCAACAACAACAATAGTAACCGACAGCAGCACCACTCCAATAATTCCCATAATTTTTCCTGCTTTAAGCCTTTCATCATTTGGATGTTTTTTTAATTCTCCGTTACCCATTACCCATGCAGGAATGGAAAAGAAACTCAAAATCCCGCAGGATATAATTCCCAAAATACCGAGCAATCCGAAAACAAGCACTGCTTTCCCTTTTTGGGATTCATATACGTTTATGGCTTGATTTGGTTCGTTTTCATTTACCGAAGAAATTTTTTCACCGCATTTAGAACAATAAATGCTTCCTTCTGATAATTCTTCACCGCAGGAATGACAAAACATAATATAGCTCCGTATTTTTTAAGAATAATAAGTTATTTTTAAGTTAAAACCAAGCATATTTTATAAATAGCTTGAAATTATAAATATATTTTTTTCGAAATATATGATTTTTTAATAAATCAAAGAGATTGCTTCGTCACATTCGTTTCCCGTAGGTAACGTTGGCTTATGTCATTTGATGAAAAAATACATTTGGGCAAAGTCATTGCGAGCGAAAGCGAAGCAATCCCGTTTAGTTTTGTTATTTAATGAGACTGCTTCGTCACGTACGTTCCTCGCAGTGACATAAAACTTTGGAAAATTGCGGTAATTTTTTTAAATCAAAATTTATTTAATTAATAATTTAAAACAAAAAAGCCGAAAGTTTACAACTTCCGGCCGTTTTGATACCCTTTTTCCACTGATAGGAAACTTTATTTATGCTTCAACATTGATGTGGTTTCCCACATTTGTGTGGATGCTACTATAATCAAATCCTCTAACGCTTAAGAATAAAATCTCACTGATTTCTTCTTTTGACATAAGTTTAGGGAGTTTTTCATCGTCTCTTGGGGGATGATTATCCCTGTTTGTATTTGATAAATATACGTTGTCTGAATACTGTTCTTTCCCTTTTCTCTCACGTCTTTGGTCCGCGTCTGCTTCAGCCTGGGGATTTACAGTTGAATAGTAGTATTTGCTGTCTTGTATTATATTTGTTAGCATTTTACTATCCCTTCTAAAGTATTGTAACGTTTCCCTTTTTAACTATATCGGTTAACATAATTATGGGTTTAGCAGTTTTTTTTAAAAATAATAATTTTATGTTAACTTTGATGAAAAATTTTAATTTAACATTAAAAAACTCTGAAAATTGAAATAATTTTTTGTTTAATATTTAATATAAAATATGATAGAGATTAATTTATTAATTATTGATGACAGCGAATTTCACATCAAAGTAATTATTGATTTATTAAAAGAGTCAAAGTTTTACAAATTTAATATTGGTAAAGCTAAGTCCTTGGAGTCTGCCCTAAATAAATTAGAACATGAAAAATTTGATATAATTTTATCTGACTTAAACTTAGAAGACAGCATGGGTTTAGAAACTGCGGAAAAATTGATAAAAAAATCCGACAATACTCCCATTATTGTCTGTACCGGAGAATATGCAGAAGAGAAAATTAGTAAAAAACTTTTTAATATCGGTGTTAAGGATATCGTTTGTAAAATCAGTTTAAATAAGAAACTTTTATTAAAATCAATTAATTACTCACTTGAGAGAAAAGACCTCAAAAACAGGATAGCTATTTCAGAAAGCAAATATGAGGCGCTTTTTAATTTAATGTCAAACGGTTTTGCATATCATAAAATGGTTTATGATGAAAATGGCAATCCCAAAGATTATATTTTTATAAACCTAAACAAAGCTTTTGAAAAGTTGACCGGTTTAAGAAAAGAAGAGCTATTAGGAAAATCCGTATTAGAGGTGATGCCTGAAACTGAAGAATATTGGATTAAATATTACGGTGAGGTCGCGAAAACAGGAAATACAAACAGTTTTCAGAGTTTTTCTAGAGCTCTAAATAAGCATTACAACGTGTACGCATTCTCTCCTGAAAAGGATTATTTCGCGGTAATATTTGATGATGTTACTGACAGGGTTCAGGAAAAAGAAACAGTAGAACGTGAAAGAGATATTTTAAAAAGTATTAATGATACGAGCCCTGTAGGAATTACCGTTGTTAATAAAAAAGGAGAAATAACTTTTGCAAATAAAAGCGCTGAAAAAATATTAGGATTTAATAAACAAGAAATAGAATCTAAATTTTATAATTCGTCAGAATGGAAATTAACCGATGAACAGGGAAACGATTTACCTCATGATAAACTTCCATTTGAAATTGTAAAAACAACGGGTAAAAGCGTTTTTAATATTATTCACGGTATTGAAAAGAAAGACGGAAAAAGGATAATATTATCAGTAAACGGAGCGCCTTTGTTTGACAGCTCTGGAGAGTTTAACGGAATGGTGGCCGTGCTTAGTGATGTTACAGAGCAAAAGCAAAATGAGAAACTAAGAATTGAACTTATTGAAAAACTTGAAAATGCTTTAGAAAACGAACGCAACTCAAAGCAGGAACTGAAAAAATCTTATGAAGAACTGGCAACAGTTCAGGAGGAACTTAAAGAAACAAATATTAAGCTTGAGAAGACTTTGAATGAAGTTAAAGACGCGAGTATTTATAAAACCGAGTTCCTTGCTAATATGAGCCATGAAATAAGAACACCGCTGACTGCAATTTTAGGATTTAACAGATTGATGGCAGATGATAAGAATCTGACTCCTGAACAGAAACGTAACCTTGACCTTATAAATAAATCAGGCGAAAGACTGCAAAATTTACTCATTGACATTTTAACAGTATCGCAAATTGAAGCTAGTAAAATATCAATAAATAAAAAGGATATCAGCCTTGAAAAATTGATTGAAGAAATTATTGATGTTTATTCGTTACAATTAAAACATAAAGACGTTGTAATGGAATATTATATTGGTAATATCAATGAAATATATACAGATGAAAAAAGGCTGACCCAGATACTACTTAATCTCGTTGGTAATGCAATCAAGTTTACAAATCAAGGAAAAATATGCATAAAAACAAAAGAGGATAATAGTTTTTACTACTTTTCAATTGAGGATACGGGTATTGGTATGGATGAAGAAATGAGCAAACATATATTTGAAAGTTTTGTTACAGGTGAAAGGGGATACACCAAACAATATCAAGGCGCGGGGCTTGGATTAACAATATGCAAACGCCTTGTTGAACTAATGGGCGGAAAAATTAATGTGCAAAGCCGGCTAGGTGAGGGCAGCACTTTTAGTTTTTCATTATCGAAAACCAGACCTGATTTTGATTCACAAAAAGATAACATCCGGAATAAACCCGCTGCGAATGAAAAAAAACCTAGAAATAACGATTTGAAAATAGCCGTTGTTGATGATGAGGATATTGTGCTTGAGTTTATCGAACAATTAATCAGAGACAGAACGGATTACAACGCGAAGTTTTATTTAAAATCCCATGATTTTCTAAAGGATTTAAATAAAAATGAAGAATTTGACCTTGTTATTCTCGATATCAGGATGCCGGGAATTAACGGCATTGACTGCTTAAAAGAAATAAGGAAAAGCAATAAAAAAACCCCGGTTATAGCCATGACTGCATTTGCAATGGTTGATGATAAAAGCAAATTTTTAAACATAGGCTTTGATGATTATGTATCAAAGCCCATAAACATTGAAGAGTTTTCTTCAAAAGTTAATGATATATTAATGATGGATAATTAGCCTGTGTATTTTTAAACGAACAATTTAAGAATTATTTTAATTTGCTTTATATTAGAACGTATAATTTTTTTACCGCAGAATAAATCCGGATTCATCACAGATTGAAAAAAAAGAGAAATTGATTTTTAGGGGGCGTCAAATTAATTGTTGCTGAAAATGTTGTAAATGTCTTGTTAGTAAATAATTATAGTGTGTTATGCTTGTGTCCTCTTAGGCTGATTCCCTATCAAATATCCTTATCCGAGTTCATTCCATGAATCTGTGTTCTGTTTTTTCTTCATGCTGGAATAATGAAAAATCAAACTCCCTCTTTATTGTAAAGGTTGCGGCAATTATTAACATAATGCAAAACCAGACAGGGGGATTTTAAAGCAAACGTAAATCCTAAAACGGGCATACCCGTTACAATATCTCCACTCTTTGTGTTCCTCCGCGACCTTGCGCGTTTTTATATTATATTGTGCAGATATTGTGTCTAGTGGTTCTAAAAATATTATAAAATTTTTAGGGATTAATGGAAAATGGTATAATAATCATTTTTTTTATTATTCACATCACCTATGTGTTAATATTAGAAAATGATTTTTCAGCGAGGAAAGAGAAATGAAAAAAAAGCTTTGTATTATTTTATTATTATTATTATTATCAGCATTACATATTTTTGCTTTTTCAGAAATGACGCATAAAAACTTAATATTTGGAACGTGGTCAGACAACAAAAATAACGTTGTTATGTATTTTTTGGATAATAACAAATATGAAATACGCGTTATTAGAAAATATAATGGCAGGGGAGACGGTGTAATCGCTCCTCTAATTATGACCGGCCGATATCAATTTTTAGCTCACGCTTTATACACCGGAGTGTATCACCCGCAAAAAAAGGTGAGAATTGTAACAAAATATAATTTTTTAAGATTTCATAAAGAAATTATGATTTTAAAAAACCGGAAAACCGGCAAGTTTTTTGCTTTAAAACGGGAATTAGCTCCCACTTCACAGCCCCGTTTAAGAATTTCGAGGAAAATTAAAAAACTTCTGCCCGGTGTATGGAAAAGAAAAACCCGGCGCGGTGTAACGTATTATACTTTCCGCAGAAACGGAATTTTAATTAAAACGCGTAACATTAGTAAAACGAGAAAATTTATTCGTTATTTTAAATATAGAACTTACGCGAACCTGATATTTTTAAGGCCAATAAGGTCTAAGTTTGAAAAATATCTCGTTGTTACCGGATTTTATTGGGGAAAAGGAAATTTAATGACATTTATATACCGGAAAAGAGAAGGTGATTATCTTACTAAAGTAAGGTAGTTTTTTGTATTACTGATTAAAATAGAGCGGGTAATACATGCCCGCTTTTTTTTTAGGAAAGATTACGGAACCTCTTTAATTGAAACGACTTTTTTAATTTCAAGGTCAATCAACATTTTAAATCTTGTTCCTGCCCCATAAATTGCCCCTGCTTCAGTCAAATCATAAAGCAAATACCTGTCATTTTTTAGAAAAGTAAACTTATACCCGCTATAAGGTATGCTTTTGTATTTCTGAGCAAATAATTTTTGTAGACGATGTTTTTCAATTTTAAGTTTTTTATGCGTTTTTGCAGTGTAGATATAATAATTTGTTAAGCCGGCAACTGTCTGAAAAATTGTGGTTATGTAATACTTTTTGGTTTTAGAAAATATTATTTCACTCGCAGGAATTTTTGTATATATTCCTTTTTTAAAATTTAAGAATATTCTGTCAACACCGTAATAAGAACTAGAAATAGTATATGGGACTTTAGATTGATTGTTTTTGAATTTTAAATAAATGCCTAACATATCAGTTGAAAAACCGGTTTTTGTTTCAACGAATAAGTCTTTGTAGTGAGTAAAAAACGTTTTATAATTATAATATTTTTTTCCATTGGAATATTTTTCATATCTTTTCAATCTAATGTTGCCAAATGCTTTTATAAACGCATTATTTTTCAAATTATAGATTTTCATAATTCCATTATTATAGATATCTGCTTTATAAAATTTATTTTTACAAACAACGGTTTTAATTATTCTAGAATTATTTTTATAGCTTACGTTTTTAATTATACAATATGGATTTGTAAGCAGTCTATCAAGTTTAGGATATTGAGTGCCTATACCGTATTTTTTAATTTTATTAAGATATTTTAAAGATAAAAAGGTTTTAGGTAAATTTTTAATTCCATACAAATCAAAGGTAAGTTTACGATGCTTAAACATAACCGGCGCACCGTATTTCATAACGAGTTCCAAAACTCTGGCATTGCGTCTTTTGATACACATGGAAATAACTTCTGTTCCGTTTTTATTTTTAACTAAAACATCAGCGCCTTTTTCAAGCAGAATTTCAGCAATTTTTGCGTTTCCTGAATACGCGGCATACAATAAAGGGGTGCTGCCTTTTTTATTCGTTACTTTTATTTTCGCGCCTTTTTTAAGTAAAAGCTTAAATATTTTTAAGTTCCCTTTTAAAGCAGCAGCGAGCAGTGCAGTATCTCCGTCTTTATCTTTAAGATTAACATTTGCCCCTTGTTTTATAAGATATTCAGCGATTTTATTACTCCTTTTCATTGCCGCTTCAACAAGAGGGAGAAAACCGTTTATGTTTGCGTTAAAATCAGCGCCCTGATTAACGAGTTTTACAACCCTGTCAAAATTTCCTTTTTGTATTGCTTGAAGTAAAGGTTTGTTAAGTTTGGGATTTATTACCCGTTGTTTACACGTTATGAATATTGATAAGGATATAATTATAATTAACGTATAAGAAAAATATTTTCTCATCTACACCTCTCATAAATTATACTATCTCCGGCTGAAAACAAACCTGCTTAACGGCGGTATCCAGAATAGCAGTACGTTTTTTGTTAGGCTTTGGCTAAGTTCGGTTGCAAGTTTGAAAAGGCGTTTACTCGTTTTATCCGTAAGCCTGCCCAATGGTGATATGAAAATATTACTGCTTCCGATTGAAAGTGTAACCATAAACACGTGTGTCCGCTTGCGTTTTATTTTATACGTTAACTCTGATTTAATATCAGGGTAATTCCGCTTGGGATATTTTTTGTTCATGGCAAGGAGAACTCGGTAATTTCTCATGTTATAACCATAACGAAGGAAAAACCCTATGCGCAATTTAGGCACAACTTTTCGGGTAACGTCTCTCCACCTGCCGTTTATCCTACCAACAACGCGGAATCTTCCGTAAATTTTGCCCGTTCCGCCGAATACGTTGTAGCTTGTTTCAAGAAAATACTGTGTACGGTTTTTTCCGGATAGATAATAATAGGTATAAGTATTGTGTTCGTGGTCAGTCATGAATCGGATTTCTTTTTTTCGTGCGTTATAATTAACTTCTACCCATTCACCTTCATCACGTATAACGTATTTTCCACCCCGCGTTTTGATGTTAAAATTAACGAGATTGCGGGGTATGGAGTTAAACGTTTTTATTAAATCTCTGCAATGCGTTTTAAATGCAAATAACGTTATAAATAGAATTAGGAAAACTATCCGTTTCATAAAATTCACCTTTTAAACTGTACGTTGTGTATTATATAAATAATAAAACATTTTCATGAAAAAAACAACAATATGAGGATTGCTCGTTTGTATACGTTTTAGCCGTTACGAGCAACTTTACTACCTGAAACAATCCTATTAGGTTTGGCTGTAAACGGGACTGCTTCGCCGCATATGCTCCCCACAGTGACATTATTTCTATATGTACGCTATTTTATATAGCGGCAGGCTAATGCGTCTGTCGCAGGGCAATTTTAAATTTGCGTTGACAAATGCGTTTGATTTTATTACAATGAGGTATGAATAAAAAACCGTTGTTTATTTTATTTTTGTTTTTACTGCCTTTATGCGTTTATTCAAATGCAGGCAGAAGGATTTATTACCGCGTGAATGGAATAACGAGTGAACCTGAACTAATCTTAAAGCACAAGAAATTTGTTAAGAGTATTCCCGTTGTAGTTGAAAAAGAAGATTTGTTTATCGATGCTAGGGAACTGGTAAATAAAAACAAGGTGTTAATCAAAGCAACGTATTATTTAAAAAGCCTAAAAAATATCAGAAATTTAAGGTTGATTTTTTATTCGTCCTCGAAATTTAAAAACACAGATTTTAAGGTAACTTTTGATAACGGGAATTTAAAATGGAAAACCGTTTACGGCAGGCTGCCGCTCAAGTGGTATCCTATGAATTACTTCACCAAATTGAGAGAAAAGAGAAGAGCTGATATAAGAACGGATATAAAACACGCGCAGTTTCAACTCCATTTGATTAAAAAGGGCAGACACGTTTTACGCGTTAGTTATTCAGCGCCTGCCAATGAGGATGTTACGAGGCTTAAAATTAAAAAGGGCTGGGAAATAATATATATACTTGAACCGGCTAAACACTTCGCGGGCTTTAAGAAATTGAATGTTAAAGTTTTGATACCTGAGAATTGGAATTTTAAAAGCAACGTGGATTTTAAGCGTAAGAAAAACTCGTTGCTTGTTAATTTTAATGAACTTATCAAGCCTTCAATCACGGTTACGCTCTGGACAAATAAAGGCGTTGTTTTTTATCAGATATTGTATTATTCATCAGCAGTTTTGGTGTTTTTAATTATTGCTGTTTTGTTTTTAAGAATAATTAAAAGCAGAAACAAGGTGATTTTATTTTCTTTTATCTCAGGTTTTTTTGCGTCTGTTTTGTATCTAATTCTTTACGTTAATGAAATTAGTTTTTTGAAAACGTTTCTAGGAAATCAAATTAATATAAATTACGCGCGGGGCAGGGTGTATTATGTTTTCATTTTTCCATTAATTTTAATAATATCATTTTTAATCATGGTTTCGTTTAATTTTATAGTGTATGAATTCGTTTTGAATAAATATAAAGAGAAAAAATAGTATTTAATTACTTTTAATTTTATAAGTAGAAGCAATAATATTTATATTGACAAAATCTCAATATCATATAAGATTAAATCGATGAAAATAAAATATTATTTAATATTTGCTTTTTTGTTTACCACTATTAAAGTATATTCTTTTAGCCGGAATATAGATTATTACCTTAATGGGATAATAAGCGAACCTGAAGTTAAATCAAATCATATATCGCGCCTTAAGAGCATCCCTATTATAATAGAGAAAGAAAACTTATTAATTGATGCAAAAAAATTAAAATTTGCGAATGAAATTGTTATAAACTCAACGTATAATCTTAAAAGTTTGAAAACAATCCATAATTGTAGATTAGTTTTTTATTCTTTTGTTCCATTTAGAATGAAGAATTTCACATTAACTTTGGATAAAGAAAAGATTAAGTTAAGAACTATAAATAAAGTTTCCAATTTCAATTTGTATCCGGTAAATTTTATTTTCAAATATGCGGCAAAAAAGAATTCGCGGATTAGGTCACAGGTGTATAGGTCTCAAATTATTCTCAATAGGATAACGAAAGGAAGACATGTTTTAACAATAAGTTACCGGACAAAAGCTAATGAAAATGTCCATCACGAGAAATTAATTAAAGAATGGGAGGTTTTATATTTATTGAAATATGCGTACAAGTTTAAAACGTTTAACAACTTAAATATTAAAGTATTAACACCGGCCGGCTGGAAATTTACAAGCAATATCAAATTGAATAATAAGCCAGGTGTGTTTTATGCGGATATAAAGAAACCCTCTAAACCCTTTATATCGATTCAATTAAGGACAAATATCAGTGGTGTTTTTTACCGGGTATTATATTATGGTATTAGTGTTGTGATATTTTTTGGAATATTTATTATGGCGGTGTGGGGCATAGAATCTAGAAAGAAAATATTATTTTATTCATTTATTTTTAGCGTTGTAGCTTCTGTATTGTCTTTGATTTTATATATAGGTGAACTCGATGTTTTAAAACAAATATTAAGTAATCAAATTAATACTAATTACGGTTCCGGCGGCTGGCGCATATTAAGCATTTTTTATTTTCCATTTATATTACTTGTTGCATTTATTACAATTGTTATGTTTAACTTTATATTTTTTGAGATAATTTTAAAAAAACTTTGGAAAAAGATATAAATATCATTGAACTCGTTGAAATATATAATTATATGTTTTATAATTTTATAAAAGGGAGGAAATATGAGCGGTATTAATAGAATACCAGTTTCATTAATCTTTAAGAATCCTATGGAAGTTGAAGAGAAAAACTCTGCTCCATGGAATGTATTTAGAACGGTTTTTGATTTGCACAAATGTAAGTATAAAGACTTAACACACAGAGATAAGGTTAAGAATTTAATTTCCAAGGTATTGGTTAAAGATTAAATCCTGAAGCGCGTTAAGATATCACTTAAGAAGTAATCTAAGATTAAAATAGCCATACTCGTTAAAACTACTGCTTTTGTAGTAGATTTCCCCACTCCTTCTGCTCCTCCTGTAGTGCTGAATCCAACTGAGCAGGAAATTACAGAAATACAAATACCAAACATCATTGCTTTTAATAATCCGCCGTTTATACTCCCAAGGTCAAGAAAGATTGCGACACTTTCAATGTAAGTATTTACAGTCTGTCCTAGAGCATAGTGACAGACAACTCCGCCCCCGATTATACCCACAATATCGGCTAATAAAACGAGCATGGGCATTGTAATCATTCCGGCTAAAAACCGCGGCACTGTTATATATTGAATAGGGTTTGCGGATAATGTTATGAGGGTATCAACCTGTTCAGTAACTTTCATTGTGCCAACTTCTGCGGCAATAGCAGAACCGATACGCCCCGCGACTATAAGCGCGGTTAATACAGGGCCCATTTCACGTACAATAGATACCGCAACAATTCCGCCCATGTATTGGGACGCGCCTTTTAAACGCATGTCAAGATAATACCCTGTTTGAAGCGCCATAATCATACCCGTTGCTATTGCCGTTACAATAACGACGGGCAGGGAATTAACACCAATCCGTACTGACTGTCTAACAAAATTTCTGAAAATAAATGGTTTTCTGAACGTCCATTTTATTGTCTGTGAAAGGTGTTTAACAATAATGCCTAGAGACTCAAAAAATCCAGCAAATTTTTCTCCGGCCATGCGGCTGATTTTTAATATTGGTATTTTTCTATCCTTAAATAAGTTTACTTGTTTAAATTTAATGATAATTTTTATTCAAGTAAAAATAAAAATTAAATTGTTGAAATCAAAATATCATACCCGTGGTCACTTGCTCCCAGTAAAAACTTTTTTAACAGTTCAATTTCATTCCACCAGTTATTTATCCTTATGCGTTTTTCTGCTTCATTCATTTTATTCCACCATTCACCTTTAATATTTTTTTGCAATATTTGGTCAATGTATTCAAACGCTTGGTTATTGTTGTATTGTTTTTCCAATCCTTCTATAGTTGTCATAAATTCACTTATATTGTTTTGCCCTATTAAACGGTCAAATATATCTTCTGTAATTTCTTCGTGTTCCTTTTCAAGAAGTGGGAGTAAATGTTCACATTTTTTTTTCGTTTTAATTAAATCAAAAATTTTATCAGAAAGGCTGTAAAGAAATACGTTAACTAAGTTTCCTGTTAAATCATATCTATAGCTTACTTTGTTTACAGGAATACAAAAAGCTTCGATTAATCTTGCCTTAAAATACATAATGGTATCAGGGTCAGCTTTTTTATTTTTTTTAACTTCTTCGATAATATCTTCCATTTCATGTTCAAGTATACCGAGTTCTTCTTCTTTGTCCGGCTGCTCTTCCTCTTTAGTGGCGTTTAGATGTTCATCAAACGTCTCTTGTTCTTCGTTATTAAAATTTGTATCTATTTCTCCGGTAACCGGCCAGTTATTTATTCCCGTAATTCGTTTTATAATTTCATCCGGTAAAATCACATCTTTATTTTTAGACCCTTTAACCATATCTACAATCATTTTACGTAAAGAATGTTTATCAATGTTTTCCGGAAGTTTGTTTGTGTTTATTATTTCCTGTTCCAGAGCTAAAATAAAATCATCAAAAAACCCGCTGAACTCGTTATCGTCTTCAGGAATATCTGAAAAATCCCAGAAATCTACTACAATTGATTTATCAATTTTTTTAGTAAGTTTTTCAACTTTTGATATATTCCCCGTTTTGAGTTCACTTAATGCGGGGTATATTGAGTTATCATATTTATTTCTATCGAATAATATTAGCAATGTTATTGTAATCATATGTACCTGAGTCCAAATATTTTTCACATTAAAAATAATAAATATAGGAATAAATAAAAATTATTATGGTCTTTCGTAAGAAAAATTTTCAAATCTCATAATTTCAGGGAAAAATGTGAGTTTGATTGTGCCCACCGGCCCGTTCCGTTGTTTTGCAACTATCAATTGTGCTTCCCGTCCGGATAATTCCTTATTTCCGGAGAACGCAGATTCTTCATCAGCTGCAATGAATTTTTTTTCTTGATAATAATCTTCACGGTGAAGAAATGCAACAACGTCAGCATCCTGTTCAATTGCTCCTGAGTCGCGTAAATCTGAAAGCATGGGCTGTCTATGCTGCCTGTCTTCGATTTTACGGTTTAACTGTGATAAAGCAATAACAGGAGCGTGAATTTCTTTTGAAAGTATTTTTAAGTTTCTGGATATATCTCCGATTTCATTGGTCCTATTCTGGCTTCTTTCTCCCGGAGGCGATGAAACTAATTGAAGATAATCTACAATAACTAAATCGAGTTTTTTGTGTTTTGATTTTAAACGCCTGCATTTTGAGCGGATATCCATATAAGACATGCCAGGGTTATCATCAATCCAGATTTTGGCATCTCTTAGAGCGGAAGCCGATGTCATCATTACAGGCCACTCTTCATTTTTTATCATTCCCTTTTGAATACGCTGCGCGCTGACTCTGGAATGTGTACAAATCATCCTATGAACAATTTGTTGGCTGGACATCTCTAGCGTGAATATTGCAACGTGTCCGTTATATTGAAGGGCAACGCGTTCTGCTAAATTTAAACAAAAAGCGGTTTTTCCCATTGAAGGCCTTGCCGCAACGACGATTAATTGGTCGGGGTGTAGTCCGTTTGTCATCTGGTCGAATTCTTTATACCCAGTGGGCAAACCTGTTATTTGTCCTTTAGCTTTCCACATTTTTTCGATACCGTCCATGGTATCTTTTACTATGTCGCTAATTGCCAACTGCGTATTTAAATAACGCTGCTCCGAGACTTGGAGAATAATGCTTTCAGCTTTATCTATAATTTCCTGAGTTTCTTCTGTATCGGTGTAAGCGAGTTCAAGAATATCCTGAGCTCCGTTAATTAATCTTCTTAGTTCTGCTTTGTTTTTGACAAGGTTTCTGTAGTAAGCGATATTAATTATAGAAGCAACAGAAGCTTGAGTCAATGATGCAAGGTATGTGTTGCCTCCAATAGCAGAGAGCTTTTCCATTTTTTTTAACTCTCTTGCAACGGAAACCAATGTTATAGGCTGACCTCTTGAGTGCAGCCCCATCATTGCTGCATAAATGTGTTTATGTGCCTCTTTATAAAAATCGTCAGGAGAAAGCTGAATTACAACTTCATGAATAGCTTCCCCTTCTTCATCAACGAGTAAACTTGCAAGAACAGTAGTTTCTGCATCAAAATTATGTGGGGGTACCTTGTCTAAAGGCATAATTATTCTTGTTCAATAATTACTTTTATTTTTGCGTTTATACCTTCGTAAAGGTTGATGTTAACTTCATGCTCGCCAAGAGTTTTAATAGCATTTTCCATTGATATTTTTCTTTTATCAATTTCAACACCTTGTTCTGCTAGATGTTCAGCTATTTGCGCGTTTGTAATAGAACCGTATAATTTATCATTATCCGCCGCAGTTGCTTTTAAAGTAATTGTTAAATCATTTAGTTTTTCAACAATATCTTTACTTTCCTGGCGTTTTTCTTCTTTACGTTGCTCGATCGCTTCTTTTTCTTTTTCAAGTATCTTTAAATTAACTTTTGTCTTTCTAACAGCAAAACTATTAGGAAATAAAAAGTTTCTGGCAAATCCGGCTTTAACTGTTTTAATGTCGCCTTCTTCTCCCACGCCATTAATATCTTTTTTTAATATTATGTCAATAGATGCCATATCGTAATCCTTTCCGGGTAATTATTTCTTAGTAAATGGAATATATGCAGCGTTTCTTGCTTGTTTAATTGCTCTTTTAATTTTTCTTTGGCATTTGGCGCAATTCCCGCTCATTCTTCGAGGAACAATTTTTCCTTTTTCAGTAATAAATCTTCTGATTAAGTCGTAATTTTTATAATTAATTTCTTTATCATCAATTTTGCAAAGTTTGCACTCTTTTTTTCTATAGAAATTTTTTCTGCCGCCTCTTCTCATATTTGTATTTCTTCTATTATTAGATCTATTATCACGGTTGTCATTCCCACGGTTGTCATTCCCGCGGTTGTCATTTCTATTAGTATTTTGTTCATTACTTTTTTCTGTTGTATCTGTTTTTGTTTCTTCGGCCATTTTGTCTCCTTATATATAATTAAACTTAATACGGTATATTATCATTAAAATTGTCCGGTTGTGAAAAACTATCAGGATTGAAGTTATTGTTACCGGAAAAGTTATTATTTTGTTCTTCACCTGAAAAGTTATTCATTCCAGTATTTCCTGAACCTTTGCTGTCAAGAAAATAAAAGCGGTTAGTGTATATTTTAACTGCGTTAAATTTCTTGCCGTCTTTTTCCCATCGTTCTTGCCTTAAGTTACCTTCAATGCAAATCTTTCTGCCTTTGCTCATATACTTGGAAATCGCTTCCGCGGATTTATTCCATGCAACAATATCAAAAAAAGACACATCGTCTTTTTTATAACCGTTTACCGCTAAAGAAAATTTACATACAGCATCTCCGCTTGGAGTATAACTTAATTCGGGGTCACGTACCAGCCGGCCTATTAATGTACAATAATTTAAATCCATTGCCATATTACTTATTTAATACCATTGTAAAATATTTTAAGATATTCTCATCAAGTTTAAATTCTCTTTCAAGTTCTGAAACTTTTGAAGGGTCAAGGTTAACAGTAATTTGATGATAGTATCCTTGTTTTTTATCTTTTATTTCATAACCTAAAGTACGTATTCCGGGGTCATTTTCTTCTGTAATATTTCCTTTATAAGAATTAATATATTCTTTTACACGTTCTTTGGTTTGTTTAACTGTATCCTCATTTGGATCAATTATAATTGTTATTTCATAGTCTCTCAATTCAAATTCCTCTTTAAAAAATAGTTAGTTTAAGGAAAATGAAATTTATATAGATTCAATTTTAATGTCAACAAAAAAGTGGTTCAAATTAAAATATTAATCACAAAATTGTTTCATAAACATAATTATAAATTATTAAGATAAAATTTATTTACCTGTTGAAATTATTTTTATTGCTTTTAATATTTTTTTACGTATATGATAATTTTTTTCTACATGATAAGCAAGCCTTAAGTATTTAGCTCCTCTCGAATCTTTGAGTAATATTAAAGCTGTTATTGCGGCTTCCCTAATTCTTCTGTATTTCGCATGAAGGCAATCAGCTACAACTTTTGTTGCGCTGTTATCTTTTATTTTTCCAAGCGCGTAAACTGCATTAACCATAAACGCGTTGTATTTAGAATATGTTTTAGCTAAATACGTTTTTTTAAGTTTTTTTAACCATAGTGTTATGCTTGGAACAGCGCGTTTATCCCTAATATTTCCCAGAGCTTCAACAATGTCTGCTTGAATATGGGGTGGAGTATCACGTAATTCATGAACTAAATGCATTACCGCTCTTCTTTCTCTTGCCCTGCCGAATTTAAGCGCTGCCCGGCTTTTTTGCCTTAATGACCCAAATCTTAAATCGTTAATTAAACGTGAAAATTCCTGTTGATTAAGTATACCGTAAGGCATTCCGTCAGGCCTTCTTTTATTTTTTGTTGCAGTTCCATAAGAGTTTTGAGCGCTTTGTCTTCCGCTTCTGAATTGACTTGGAGAGAGCTGTTTATCTTTTGAATGCATGACGGTTGAAGATATAATTATAGTGAAAATTAAAAAGAACATTTTAAATAAACTTGATTTCATAGTTGCCTCCTAGAATAGAACTATATATAATATTTTAACACTTATTTATGGAAATTTCAATGATAAATCGGAATATACTTATAATAAAAAACTAAAGCTAAAAAAAGTTGTATGAAAAATATTTACATTTAATTTAATCCGGTTTTGATGGAATTATTTCGTTATTTTTAACTGCAAAATGAATAGGGCTTGAAGCAGGAATTCAAGTTTTAAGTTAAAGCAAAAATTTTTTTAAGCCACAGAGTTAGAGGCGAACTAAAAGTTAGAGCAAATTTAAATTATAAATTCTAATCTTTATATTAAATCAAGAATTTCATAAGAATTTAATAATACTGCTTTAATTTTTCCATTTTTCTCTACTGCCCTCTAAGGCTAATTCTTTGTCTAATATCCTTATTCGTGTCCATTCCATGAA
>CALGPD010000164.1 GCA_937960625.1 uncultured Spirochaetia bacterium
ACTTATGACTTTAAAACGGGTTTATATTTATATAAAAATTTTCAAATACGCGCTCATAAAGAATTTGCCCGGTGTAAACGTTTCAACGAAGTGTTTTCCCTTATTATGATAGACCTTGACCATTTTAAAAAACTCAATGACACTTACGGGCATAATCAGGGCGATATTGTATTAACAGGGCTTGGGAAAATAATTCAGGATTCAATTAGGGAGATAGACATCGCTTCACGGTTCGGAGGCGAAGAGTTTATCATTTTATGCCCTGAAACAAATAAAGAGCAGGCAAACGTTTTAGCAGAAAGGCTTCAGCAGAAATTACGTGATCATGAATTCCCCGGACAGGATTTTCCTTTAAAAGTAACAGCGAGTTTTGGTGTTGTTGAACTCGATGCTGAAAAAGATAATAACCTTACGCATATTCTTGAGAGGGTAGACGAAGCTTTGTATAAATCAAAAGAAAACGGCCGTGACTTGATTACTCTAGGTTAAGTTTTACCGGCTTATTATTCTCATATCAACTCTACGGTTTTTAGCCCGGTTTTCTTCAGTATCATTGGGAGCAATCGGGACGCTATAACCCATTGATCTAATTTTTAATCTTTTATGTTTTATTTTTCCCTGATGTATGAAAAAGTTTCTAACAGATTTTGCTCTTAACATTCCGAACTTAATGTTAAGTTTTTCGTTTTGTTCAGGGCCTTTATCCGTATGACCTCTTATTTCAATGATTATAGAAGAATTTTTATGCATGATTTCAATTAGTTCTTTAAGCTTTTTGTAATACTTTAATTCTATTACAAAACTTTTGAATGCAAACTTTATCACAAAATCACTAAAAATAATATCTACATTTTTTTTTGGCTTTTCTTCGGGTTTGAATGCTATCTTCCGTTCTTTGAATTTTTTGTCTTTATCAAGAACGAGTTTAACTGATTTACAGTTAGGAACGTTAAACCGCAGTGTCCACTTTCCTTCAGGAATATAAAAACGGAATCTGCCTGATTTATTAGTCGGATGGGCGATAATTCTGCCGACACGGTCTTCAGGGGGAATTGCAAGCACTTCACCTTCAACGCCTTTTCCCGTTTTATAGTTAACCAACCTGCCTTTGATAAGCCTTGCGTTTTTGGGAATCTTTGCGGTTTTTTTAGAACCTCCGCAAGAAACAGCGAAGAATAAAATAAATATCAAAAAATAAATTCCGTTTTTCATAGTATCACCTCTATTATAAAAAACCTATCATAAAAGAAACATCGAGGAAAAATGACATAAACTTACTGCCCCCGATTTGATCTTCTGAAAATCTTTCATGTTTCCCCCATTTGGTTAACTGTAATTTATATTGAAAACCAACGTAAAGATAAAACTTTACGCTAAGCCTGAATTTATAACCAAACCCGCCTAATACTCCGAAACTCGTTCTAATTGAATAATAATCTTCATGATTAAACCCAAGCGGGAACCCTAAAAACCCTCCGGCAAACAATAAAAAATTATAAAACCTTAAAGCAACCGCAAAATTGATATTTAGATAATCAATAACATAGGATTCCCTATATGCTTTATTGGTGTCATACGCGGGGATTTGTTCAAATAAAATATAATGCCCGTAAGATACGCTGCCGTAAACGCCTAATAAACCCGTGAAAAAATAATACGCGCCGGCTTCGAATTTAAAAGTAAATCCGTTGTCAGCAACACCGGCTAAGCTATCCTGAGCAAGATCGGCTATATGTCCGGTCGATCCATACATAGTGCTTGCGGCAAGGCCGATATTAGCAAAAATCATTAAGTTATGAACATATACCTGATTAATCATTGATTTTGACATTTTAGCTTTTTTAAAGTTTAAACACTTTTTCATGCTTTTCATACCGCTGTAATCAACGCCGGTAAAATTTGCGCCCCTTACATTGGTTCTGCTTAAATCAGAATTTGATAAATTTGAATTCTTAAAGTTAACGTTTGTAAGATTTCTTCCGCTTAAATTAATGCCTTTTAAATTCAAGTCGCTTAAATCAAAACCGTCCATGCTGTCTTTGGTGCTAACGGATATTTTTCCGTTTTCGTCTATTAGCATGATTGTTGGCCGGGATAATAATACTTTAATCCGCCGTTTTAAAGTATCATTAACGAGTTTAGATACCGCGTCAATCAACGTAAAAATTCTAAAATCAGGATACCCGCTGGCAATCGCGATTATTACAACTCTGGTAGTTTTAACGTGAATAACTGAAAATGAAACTTTCATCATTCCTTTTTCAACTTTATACTTTCCTTTTATAATAAAATCACATTTTTGTTTTAAAAGTTCTTTGTTATTCAATACTTTATTGCTGAATATAACGTGATTTTTTTTACGCAAAACCGAACGTATGCTTCTGGGGAGCGAACTTTTATAAAAGGAATACTGATTTGCAATTTTTTTAGCTTCAAACTTACTGATAAATATTTTTTTCTGTTGCTTTGCGTAAATGTTATTTGCTAGCAGGCATATAACACAAACCATAAACAAAAGTTTATTGTTACAAACTTTTAACATATCCATTACCAAATTTTATAATCGGTACATAATGTAATAATAAATTATTTAAATCAACATTTTTTTTAAAAAATTAGATTTAAGCAACGTATAAAGTTTTAAGTATAAGTTTAACTTATTTTACCGTTAATAAACTCAAGTTAACATAAGGCTAATGCATAATTTTTAACCGCAACATAAACAAAGCAAAAAGCAGGAATTTTTATTAACCATAGAGTTTGAGGAGATATTTAAGTTTTAGCAAATCTGCATAATCCAAAACCAATGTCTCTGCGAGGAACGGACGTGACGAAGCAGTCTCGTTGTAAATAAACCGGCTGGGATTGCTTCGCTGTCGCTCGATGGTGGCTGTGCCCGGGGATTTTTTGGCTTCGCCCGCAGGTGACTGTTCCCTGAGAGTTGCGCCACT
>CALGPD010000165.1 GCA_937960625.1 uncultured Spirochaetia bacterium
TAAACGGGAATGCTTGTTTAAACCCGATTCATTTTGTGATTAAAAGGCAAAACCAGTGTTTTAATTATATCAGTATTTCCGGGCTTATAACCTCTTTAATTTTCGTTAACAGTTTTTCAAACTTAAAAGGTTTGGATAAATACCCTTTAATATTAAAATTCTTTATATAATCAATAACTTTTGATTTACTAAGAGAAGAAAGAATAATAACGGGAAAATTAAGATTATTTTTTTTCATTAATTTTAAAAACTGAATACCGTTTATTTCAGGCATGACCAAATCAAGAAGAATTATATCAGGGTTATTTTCAATAGCTTTATCCAAAGCCTGTTTGCCGTTTTCAGCAAATAACATTTCAAAACCTTTGCTTTCCAAATATTTGGCTACATTAACGCGGAAGAATTCCGAATCCTCTGCTAATAAAGCTTTTTTGCCGCTAAATATCTCCTCTTTCTGGTCGATGTCACAATCCAGTTTAATAAAATTTTCACCTACGCGGTTTTTTAAGTCAGTTCCTGATATACCGGAACTAATCATTTCTTTTAATTCATGCCTGTCCTTATCAATACTACTTGATGATAAATTTAATACATCAATTGCTGCATCGAAATTTTCTTTCAAGGCAACGGAATTGCCTAAAAAATGCTGCTCATAGTTAATTATAAATTCATCATCATTGGTATGAATAACAACGTCTTCATTTTCAAGGCCGAGATCATCATCTGTTAAAATACTTAATAAAGCAGTAATCGAAGAACTGTCAACAGTACCGCTTTCAACATTTTCAATTATGAACAATATTTTAATATTTCCGGCTTTATGAAGATGGATCAATTCAAGGATTTTATATTTAATGGGTATAAGATTCCGGCTCTGCATTGACCCGGAAATTGATACAAATATTACACCCTGATCATAAAAAGTATTTACTGATGTGGGCAGACGTTTTTCATTAGCTAAATCAAATTTAAGTACATTATAAATCCGCTCTGTTATTGTTGATAAATTGAATGGTTTTACAATATAATCAATTGCGCCTTGTTTAATAGTTTCAGCAACGAGATGCTTATCTTTATTCGCGGATAGTACAATTACAGGTATAGTATTTATTTTATCTGATTCTCTACGTTCTTTTAGAAAATACATACCGTCAAGATGAGGCATATCTAAATCGCATAAAATTATATCCGGATGCACTTCTAAGGCTTTTCTGTATCCTGCGCCACCGTTCCTGGCTGAAAAAAAAGAAGCTCCGTAATCCGTAAAATATTTTTCGAGAATTTTTACCAGCAAATCAGAATCGTCTATTAATAAAATTTTAATGTTCTTAAAATCAGGCATTTTATTCTCCGTATGTAAATTATTAACAATCTACGTATGAAAAATATTAAAAGGATTTTAAAAAATATTTATAATACTAACTATTTACTGCTTCAATAATTGTACCTGTAACGAGTTTCTGCTCATCATCATTTATCTGAGCGAACATAGGTGAAGACATTATTCTATTACTTAATTCCTCCGCAACGGGGAAATCTCCCTGCTTATATCCCAGATAATTGAAGCAAGGCTGTAGATGCAAAGGAATAGGATAATGAATAGCAAAAGGGATTTTATTTTTCTGAAAAGCAGCCGTTATTTTTTCTCTTTGGCCTGATTGTATTGAATACTGTGCGTATACACTTCGGTTATTTTCTTTAATTTTAGGAACAGTTATAAAGTCTTTTAATTCTTTATTATAATAAGCTGCCTTCTCCTGTCTTAATGAAATCTCATTTTCATAGTATTTAAATTTCACAAGCAATACAGCAGCCTGAATAGTGTCTAATCTTGCATTAACCCCAATGTATTTATGTTGATATTTCTCCCCCTGGCCATGGTTTCGTAAAGAGATTATCTTTTGGGCAAGCTCCTGATTTTTAGTAAAAACCATACCGCCATCCCCGTAACATCCAAGAGGTTTAGCCGGGAAAAAACTCGTTGTACTGATATCTCCGAATGAGCACGCTTTAGCATTATTCTGGATAGCTCCAAAACTCTGAGCTGCATCTTCTATAATAAACAATGAATGCTTTTTAGCAATTTGTTCGATTTTTTTCATATCAGCAATCTGTCCGAAAATGTCTACCGTAATTATAGCTTTAGTTTTTTCAGTAATTGCATTTTCTATTAAGTCCGGGTTAATATTATAAGTATCAGCATCAATATCCACGAATACAGGTTTTATGCCAAATAAGGCAGGAATTTCTGCTGTAGCAATAAAAGTAAATGGAGTTGTAATAATTTCATCACCGGGTTTCAGCTCAAGAGCCATAATCGCAAGGAGTAAAGCATCAGTACCGCTTGCACAAGCAATTGCATGATCAATCCCGCAATAATCTGATAGCTTTTCTTCAAGTTCTTTAATTTGCGCGCCAAACACGTAAGCAGAAGAATCTAATACTTTTTGAATTTCAGCATCAATTTCTTCTTTATACATTTTGTATTGTCTTTGTAAATCAATAAAGTTCATTATAATTTTACTCTTCCTTTCAAGTTTAAAAATATCAATTTTTTTACATCATAACTTACAATGAATTATTAAGAAATATTCTTATATTTGTCAAATAAGAATATTATTATAATATAGTTTTGTTTTATAAAATTGTAATAATAATAAGGCAAACGACCTTGACTTTTTAATTAAAAATCATTTGTTTTTTATTAGGATTAAAAATATAATCCGAAAAATTAATATGTTTTACAGCGAATTGGAAAGTTTCCATGAATGAAATTAATAAGAATGATGAAAATTTAGCCCAGATAAAAGAATTATCAAAAAAAGGGTATAAAGAATTAAAATCAGGAAGCATAAAAGATGCTTTAGATATTTTTAATAAAGCATATGAAATTGACTCTAAAAATACTTATATTCTAATTGGTATTGGAGATTCATTACGCAAGCTAAAACGTTTTGATGAATCAATTGAATACTATAGAAAAGTCTATAGCCTTGACAATAAAAACCGTTTTGCCCTTCTTGGTTTAGGAGATGCGTTCCGCGGCCTTCATAAAAGAGAAGAAGCTCTTGAAATCTGGCTAGAGTATTTAAAAATCTATCCTTATGATTATTCTATTACAACGCGTATTGCAGATGTTTATAAAAAAATGGGCGACATTTCACAGGCTGAACAATATTATTTCCGTGCTCTGGAAATAAACGTAAACAATAAGTTTGCTTTAATGGGCCTTGGGGATATGTATTATAAAAACAAGGATTATTCCAAAGCTTTAATATATTGGGAAAAACTCCTTGTCCTAGAACCCAAATTAATAAATATTTTAACAATGGTTGGTAATATCTACAGAAGAAAAAAAGATTTTCCTACTGCAAAAAAATATTATATTCAATCCCTTTCCATTGACGGTAATAATTCATATGCTATTTTCGGCCTTGCTGATTCTCTTAGAGGAGAAAAAAAATACAAAGAAGCTCTTGCTTACTGGCTTCAAATGGATGAACTCGACCCGGAAAACAGCAAAGTAATTACCCGCATCGGTGATTGTTACTACAATCTTGACAACATGGATGATGCTGATGAATATTTTAACCGCGCCTTAGAACTAGGATGGAATAAATACAGTATCTACGGAAAAGCTCTGATAGACAGATTTAGAAAAGAGTATGATAAGGCTCTGTCAAAATATTTTGAAATACTTGAAAATGACCAAACCGATGTTAGAACTATCTTATACATTTCAGACACCTACATTGAAAACAACCAAAAAGACGAAGCAGTAGAATTTCTTAAGAAAAAACTTGAACTGCTGCCTAACACCATACCGATTGTAAGTAAATTAAACTCAATTATGATCGGAGACTTTGAAAAATCTGTAGGTGTGTTAGACGAAGATGAAGATGTTGATGCCCATATTGACGACCCTGATTATGGTATACGGC
>CALGPD010000166.1 GCA_937960625.1 uncultured Spirochaetia bacterium
ATTATACTGTTGATCAGGTAATTTCTGATGTTCAAGAAGTTATAAGCTACTGTATAAAAGAATATAATGATAAAATAGTATTATTCGGTTGTTCCATCGGGTCTCCGCTTGCAATGGCCGCTGCTGAAAATGATGATAGAGTTAAAGCTTTGCTTTGCCATACATTATTTTTAACAGAGTATCCATTGGATATGATGACAATGTTAGGCTGGAATTCATTGAATTTTTCAAAGATGTTTTTCCCGGATTTTAAAATAAATATTAAATCGTTTATTGATATAGATGAACTCGTTAAAGATAACGTATTTGCTCATTTTGTTGAACACGATGATTTAATGGTCTGGGAATATCCTGTTAAAACATTATCAAGTGTTTATTCCCGAAAAACACAGTTAACGTATAAAAATATGGATTTTAAATCCGCGATTATTATTGGAGATAGAGATGAGTTAATTCCTATTTCTTATGAAAAGAAAATAATGGATGCTATGAAACAGGATTTTGATTTTATGGTTATTCCGGGGGGTAAACACATGCTTCCGTTTGACCATGTAAAAGATACTGTATTTGCAGTGCGTGACTGGCTTAAAGGGATTTTTAATTAATAATCCAGTGTTAAGATTGTTTCATTTTTACGCAATTAATTTATAATTATGTGTAAAAATAACTCAGGAATTAAATTTTTTTATTCTTGACATTTTTAATGAATTCTTGTAAAATTTTAATTAGTAAATAATTAATAAACTTATTCAAATAAGTTGCTTGGCATATTTTTTGCAATTCTATTTTACAGTATTAATTAAGCGTTTAGATAATTTATAAGATAAGCGCTCAGCAGCAAAAAAATTATTTAAATATTACCTTATTTATTTGCGGTTTAAATTATTCGATTTTTTAAAAATTGATAATTTAAAATTATTGAATTAAGATTATTCATTTAAGCAATTAAAATTATTTGACTGAAGATTGATAATAAAACGGCCTTTTATAATGTGCATGTAAATGCGTTTTTATAAAAGTTAAAAACTTTGTGGAGGTTGAAAATGAAAAAATTAGCAATAACGATTTTAATTTTTATGTTAGCTGTGAATTTTAGTTTTGCCGGATTTAGCGTAAAATACAGAGGCAAACACTTTAACTTATCCGAAATAAAAGGGCAGGTTAACTATCTTCTAGCCAAACACAGCGAATTTTTAAAAAACATGCAAGCAAGGTTTTCACGGTTTGAAAAACATTTTTTCCGTTACACCGGTTTTATGAATGAAACCGCGACAAATAACTTTTTTAAAAGAATACAATACAGTATAAGAAATAGAACTTCACCCCGTGCGCAAAGCGGGATTATCATGATTTCTTATACAAGTGTTATTTCAATTAACGGAAATACAAAAGCTGTAAGTTATTCTTATTCAAGCAACGGTAAAAAAATTAGGTTAATCAAGCAGACTTATAATAACGGAAGTTTGCTTAAAGCCGACTATGAGTATAATATCTACGGCAGGCTGTTAAGAGTTAAAGAATATAAAGGAAATAGATTAATTCAAAAAAGAAATCACAAATTAATTATATAAATGGATTTGAGCACAAGAAATTGTGCACAGTTTATATCGCTAAAAGGAGGTGTAACTATGATTAATAATGAAAATGATACAAAAGCTTCAAGGTCCCATTTTAAAGAACTTGAAAAGAGAAGCGCGTTAATGAAAAAACTCTACAGAAATGTTATTGAAAAAAGAGAAGATTATTTTAAAAAATTTGTTAATACCAAGGAATGGGATGAACAAAGAATTTCGTAAACCTTAATAAATAAAATTTGTAATTTTATTTTATGGGAAATATTGATACATACAAAGTATCAATATTTCTGTTTCCCGCCTTTTAACATTTATTCATATTCATCAAGCCATGATTGTATTTCTTTCTCGGTTAATTCCCAGTTCTTAAGAAATGTTTCGCCTTGCCCTACAACTTTATTAAGCTTAAATAATGTTGCTATCTCAAAAATAGAACCAACGGGATTAAACATTCCATATTTACCGGCAAAACATTTTTCCGCGTCGTGTATAAGCTGATTTACTTGAGGAGCACTCAGGATATAGTATCCCTGATTGCTTTGTTTAAAAATATTCATTAAGTCCGCGCTGTCCCGGGTCATAACAATGTTATCTCCCCAATGCCCTGATTCAGCCCTGTCTTCAAGCCATGATTTAATTACTTTAATATCCCAGTTCGTAAAATAGATTTTATACGTTGTCATAATTATTTAATATAATAATTATTTGAAAAAAATTAAACCGGTATGTATTAATACCGGTTTAATGTATATAATTTGATTTTTATTTTCCGTGAATTGGATTTTTATTCATGCTTAATTTAGCAATCTTTCCCGATGTGGGTGAATAGCCCGAAGGATTGTTAGTGTATAATTTTCCGGGATTTTTTTTGTAATAATTACGCAGCATTCTGAAAGTTAATCCGTATCTGTTTCTTGCATTCCAGATAATGTAACCGCGTGCCGCGGTATCTTCAACAGCGCGTACCTGCGCGACGATATAC
>CALGPD010000167.1 GCA_937960625.1 uncultured Spirochaetia bacterium
TTAAAAAGCTTAAAGCTGACGGATGGAAAATACATAATGTTAGGGGCAGCCATTATCAATTTAAACACAGTGAGAAAAATGGCAAGGTTACAGTGCCCCATCCTAAAAAGGATATACCTACAGGAACGCTGAAAAATATTTTCAAACAAGCTGGCTGGGAATGGAGGAAATAACGTGAATTATCCCGTTGTTATTCACAAAGATGAAGACAGTGATTTCGGAGTAACTGTGCCGGATTTACCGGGTTGTTTTTCTGCCGGAGAAACAATTGAAAAAGCAATAGAGAACGTAAAAGAAGCAATAATTTGTCATGTGGAAGGTATGCAGTTAGATAATGAAGAAATACAGCTTCCAACAAACATTGACAAACACAGGAATAATGAGGATTATAAACACGGTGTGTGGGCTTTGGTTAAAATTGATTTTTCAGAGATTCAGGGAAAAGCCAAGAGAGTGAATGTAACTATTCCTGAAAATTTATTATATAAAATAGATAGTTACGCTAAAAAACAAGGTGAAACCCGTTCCGGTTTATTGGTGTCAGCCGCAATGGAGTACATTTCTAAACATTAACGTTTAAAATTCAATTTTATTCCCCAATTAGATAAAATTCATCGGTAATTTTAATTGAATTAAAGAGAAGAAAAAGCTACCCGCTGATACGCACCGATTGGATACGGATTGAATGGAGTAAGAAAACGTTGCTTTTAGTATAAAAATGTTTATTCTGAATGAGCTGGTTTTGTTATTTTTAAAATTATGTCAACAAATCAATATAAATCAAAGATAAAAAAAGTATTACAGGAAAAGAACTCTGCGCATACTCTTGAAAGTATTGTTCTTGAAATGTCGGAAAAAGGGTTTCAAAAGCAAATTATTTATGATTTATTCCATGAGATATACAGGGAGGAGAACGATGACAGTAAAATTGACCCTCTGCTGGATATTCTGGACAGACTCGTTGGTTGGTGCCATAAACAAGCAATATTATTGCCGGACGAGGAAGTAAAACAGGGCTAAGTTTTTTAGTATTATGAAGGAATCTGTATTGAAATATATAAAAATACAAAGAATAGCAGAAGATGATATTCCTGAGGTTGTTGATGTTTGGTATCAAGCTTCAATACATGCTCATGGTTTTATTCCCGACAGTTATTGGAAAGCAAACAAAGAACTGATGAAGAATAAATACATTCCTATGTCTGAAACGTACATAGCAAAAAATGGAGAAAAAATTTTAGGCTTTATTTCTTTGATGGATGATTACCTCGCTGCACTTTTCGTTAGGCCTGAATTACAGGGAAGGGGTGTCGGCAGTTCGTTGTTAAACTATACAAAGAACATCCGTAACAGCCTTAAGTTAAAAGTGTTCTGCAAAAACGAAAAAAGCATAGAATTTTATAAATCCAGAGGTTTTTCAGTAAGTTCAGAGTCCAAAGACAAAGAAACGGAAGAAAACGAGTTTGTTATGCAATGGCATGAATAAAAACAACGAAATAATCGGAATAGAAATTCTGCGGGCAAGTAATTATATTAGGATAATTTATTAGAATCAGTGCAGGCAAAATTATTAACTGTTAGTTGAATCGAAATTTGAATACCTTATCTGTGTTGCATCTAGGTGATCTGTGTGAAATTCTTTAATCCTCTTTTTTCGAGTATTTCGTATCTTTAGTGGTGAAAAATTAAATACATAGAATTTTTTTAAGGATTTTTATTATTTACGAGGTTTTCTGAGAATTGGAAAGGTTTTATTAAATAATACTTAAAAAAATATGTCTGTATTTTATTTCGTTGGTTATATCTATCATGTCATTTTCCGCTCTGGTGGCTTCTGAATAACTAACGTACCTTTGATATTCATTCACGTTCATGCTCTGGTTCTCTTCGTTTTCTATATTAATCCTCGTTAAGTGGTAATACATAATTTTCTCCACACTAATATTGTACGAACAAAATTCTACATTCCTGTTTTTATTTTCGGCATTTTTTTCAACATAGTAATTAAAATATCAAAAACCATACCAAATTCTATTAAATATTAACACCGTAATTGATTATTTAGCCGGAATTTATACGGGTACTTGATAAAGAAAGGTTAAATTTTAATTATTTTTGCAAAAATAACACACTCTTTTGTATCTTTTTTGCAATACTTACGTTTTTCAGGTTTTCTCAAGCATACGATTTAAAATGCCTAATGCGTAATACGCTGTGCGTAAACGCACAGTTTCACGTTTTCCGGGTAATACAAAGCGGAAAGCTTTTGTTTTTTCCGGCCCTGCTATTCCTATCCACACAGTGCCCACGGGTTTTTCATCGCTTCCGCCGTCCGGTCCTGCTATTCCTGAAATTGCAATCGCAAAGTCAGTGCCGAATATTTTTCTTCCGTTGTCCGCCAATTCGGTTACACATTGTTCGCTCACAGCTCCGAAATCCTTTATTGTTGTAGGATTAACCTTTAAAAAATTCATTTTCATTTCATTTGAATAAACTATTGCCCCGCCAACGTAATATTTGCTTGATCCCGGTATATCAGTTAATAGTTTTCCTATTAATCCTCCGGTGCAGGATTCTATTGTACATAAGTTTAACGAGTTCTCCTTTAATAATCCGCCAATTAATTCAGGCAGACTTTCTTCATCCCACCCCCATATATTATCTTCGTATACTTGTATAACCTTATTTTTTGTTTTTTCAAGGATTTTTTTTGCGTTTTTTCCTTTAATACTGACATTTAGGTGAATTCCGTCTTCACGGAAACGGGTACCCCATTTCATGTTTTCCGTTTCAATCTTTTCTCTGAATAATTCGTTTAGATACGCTTCTGCCAGATTTTGCGTTTTGGCTGTAAATGAATATGTATCAATGATTTTTTTCATGTCCAGCTTTTTTAAAACATAATTTTTAAATAAATATTCAGCCTGCTCAGGAACGCCGGGCAGAGTGAATATTTGGGTATGCCTGTAATTTATATAAAATCCGGATGCAGTGCCTTTTTTATTTAAGATTATTTCCGAGGTCTTGGGGAAAAAAGCCTGCCTGTCATTGTCTTTCGAGTACTTAAACCCAAACCTTTTAAATAAATTTTTAATTCTCATCAGTTCTTCTTCGTTTATCATCAGGGGCAGTTCTAATGCGGAGCTGAAAGCATAACGGGTTAAATCATCATCTGTTGGGCCTAAACCTCCTGTTGTAATAATTAGTTCAGAGTCATTTATCGCGTTTACTATGCTTCTTATAAGCCTGTCAATATCATCAGGAATAATCTCAATTCGAACAACTTCAATTCCGTATGAAGTTAACTCCTCCGCAATCAATTTACCGTTGGTTTCGTAATATTCACCTTTAACGAGTTCTTCACCGATTGCAAGAATAACGCATTTCATTACATTCTCTCCGGAGCATTTATTCCTAATAAACCGAGAAGAGTTTCAAGCGCTTGTCTTACACTAAAAACAATGAACATACGCATTTGCGTTGTATTTAAATCGTTTTCATCAATGACTTTACATGATTCATAAAATTTGTGAAATAGTGTAGCTATATCGAGCAGGTAATTCGTTACTCTGTGCGGTTCAAGCTGTTTAGCAGCATCGAGTATTTCTTCAGGGTATTTTAGAATTTTAACGATTAAATCTCTTTCTGCGTCCTGAAATTCTACAGGTTCAAACTTAAAAGTTATTTCAACGTTCTTTTCCTGTGCTTTTTTTACAATACTGTTCATGCGCGCAAAAGCATATTGAATATAAAACACCGGGTTATCGCTTGATTTTTTTTGAGCAAGGGCAAGGTCGAAATCAAGAGGTGTGTCTGCTTTTATTGCTGTTAAAAAGTACCGCGTTGCATCTGTTCCTATTTCTTTAATTACTTCAGAAAGAGTAATCATTGTGCCGGTGCGTTTTGATAGCCTGACCGGTTCACCTTCTCTGAACAGAGAAACAAGCTGACCGATTATAACGTCAAACTTAACTTTTTTTTCTGATAAGGCATTGACAGCAGCTTTAATTCGTTTTATATATCCATGATGGTCAGCGCCGAAAAAATTAATAATTTTATTATAACCGCGATTAATTTTTGTTTTATGATAAGCAATGTCAGGTGAGAAATATGTATAATTGCCGTCTGATTTAATCAACACTCGGTCTTTATCATCTCCGTATTCAGTTGACTTAAACCATAATGCATCTTCCTGTTCATATGTAAGGCCCTTACTTTTCAAATCTTCTATTACTTTTTTAACATTATTTTTGTCGTGTAATTCTTTTTTTTCACTAAAATAATTGTCAAACTCAACCCTGAACTCTGATAAAGTTTGTTTTTGCTGCTCAAGAAAAAAGTCAATAGGCTCACCGCCATAATCCAAAACCTCTTTAACGTATTCACCGTGATAGCCGTCTTCGGGAACAGGTTCATTGTTTTTTAAGGCTTCAACTGTTTTATTAAGATTTTTAACCTGAACTCCGGCATCATTAACGTAAAACTCCCTGAAAACCGTATATCCAGCCCATTTCAAAATTCTAGAAAGCGTATCTCCTAATGCCGCCCATCTACCATGCCCGATATGTAAAGGCCCTGTTGGATTCGCGCTTACATATTCAAAAATTATTTTTTCTTTTTGTTCTTTAGGTTTGGAATAGTTTTCTTTTTGTTCTTGTATGGTTTTTAATTCATGGAAAAGAACTTCATTTGAAAGGAATATGTTTATAAAACCCGGTTTAACCACATCGACTTTTTCATATTTATCATTTTTTTCCAGTTCGGCTTTGATTTGCCCGGCAATTTCAAACGGATTTTTTTTGAGAATTTTTGCAAGCTGCATTGCAGCCGGAGTAGAGTAATCACCAAATTTTCTTTCTTTTGGGTATTCAATTTTCGCGCCTTTTGTTTTAATAAAATCAAGTATCTGTTCATTTTCATTAAAAATATTTTTAAGAATTGTGTGTACGTTATTTTGAAGCTCAATATTTAGCATATAATATCCTGTATTTTTTTTTAAATATATTCAATAAAAAATATCATTTCAACAAGCATATTGTTTTTTTCAACATTAAGTATTTTCTGATATTTTTATTTTCAAGTTAATTTTTTAATGCTTGTTTAATAAATAAATACCTAACAAAAGTTTTGTTAAAAAGAATACCGGAATGATATTTAATATAAATATTAAATATTTGTAATATTTTTGAAAAATTTTGTGCAAAATTGATTTTTTTTATGCAAAAATAGATTCTAAAATTGTGCTTGACAAAATTTGGTTTTAAATTTAATCTTATTCTTGCTAATAAAAAGATTGGAGCGGCTTTGAACTTTAGGGATTTATTGGAAGAACTTGCGTTAAAGCATAAAAATCGAACAGCAGTTTTATGCGATGGAATGTCTTTGACTTATGCAGAATTACTGCATAAATCAAAGGAATTTGCATCCGGATTAAGAAATTCCGGGCTAAGAACGGGAAATAAAGTCGGTTTATTAATGTATAACCGTACCGAATTTGTAATTGCCTTTTTCGGCACAATATTAGCCGGAGGAATTGTTGTACCCATTAATCCGTTTTTCATTCCTGAAGAAGTCGAATATATTTTACGTCATAGCGAGGCGCATTTCTTTGTATCATCAAAAGAGTTTTCTGAATACATTGATTATGTTGATAAATACATTGATGATATTCAACTCATTGTTGCGGCTGATTATAAAAAATCAATAGATAAAATCAAAAAATTTAATGAAATATATTATAAAAGAGATTCATATTTTCCTGAAGTTCCTGAAAACGAACCTTGCGCAATTATGTATTCTTCAGGTACGGAGGGAGCATTAAAAGGCGCTTTGTTTAGCAGCAAGAATTTAATAAGTAATGCGATATCCACTCAGCAAATATTAAACATTAATAAAAGTGATAAGGTTGTAACTTTTCTTCCTTTATTTCATCCATTTTCTATTACTGTTGGTTTATTGACTGTGCTTGAATCCGGCGGCACAATCATACTCGTTGATAATAAACAGCCATTTAAGAAACTCGTTAAAACGGTTTTTGTTAAAAGAGTTACAATATTTATTGGTATTCCTCAGGTCTTTAATTTATTATCAAATATAAAAACATCGAGAATATTAAAATTTATCAATCCTGTAAGGTTTTGCATTTCGGGAGGTTCTCCGTTACCAATAGGAGTTATGGAAGAATTTGAAACCCGGTATAAAATCCCCATAATCGAAGGCTATGGACTACTTGAAGCGGGCCCGGTTGTGTCCTTAAACCCAACGGATAAACGAGAGCGTAAACCCGGAAGTGTGGGTAAAATAATTCCTTCCGTGCAGGCAAGAATTTTAAGCATGAATAAAAAGCAAGTTAAAGCCGGTGAGCCGGGAGAAATAGCAATTAAAGGCGAAAGTGTTATGTTGGGCTATTTCAAGGATCAAGGTGCAACGAAAAACGCATATCATAAAAGCTGGTTTTTAACCGGAGATATTGGAAAATTTGATGATGATGGTTATTTATATATATTAGACCGTAAATCCGATATGATCAGCATAAACGGAAAAATATTGTTTGCCCGAAATCTGGAAGAAATATTACATGAACATGAAGATATTGAAGAGTGCGCTGTTGTGGGTTTAGGTAATAAGCAAAACGATAAAAAACCCGTTGCTATTATTGTATTAAAGCAGGGAGCAACGTTAAATTCTTCAACCATTATATCTTTTTTAAATGAAAAGAATGCCCCGTATCTTCCTGAACAGATTGAATTCTGGGAAGAACTTCCGAGAAGCTCAACTGGAAAAATTCTTAAACGGGAAATCATTAAAACCCTGTCTTAACAATATTTAAATAATCCTGTTCTTTATTTGTTTTTCAAATCATTTCATGAATATTATATTTGTCATCTATGGATATAATAAAAAAATTAACCCAAATATTAATTGAACGCAAGAATAAATCCGCGGATGAATCATACGTTGCAAAACTCTATTCAAAAGGCACTGATGCCATTCTTAAAAAAATAGGCGAAGAATCCACCGAATACGTTATGGCTGTAAAAGATAATGACAAGGAAAAAATTATCTATGAGGCAGCGGATTTGATTTTTCATTTATACGTTAGCTTGATTAATAATGATATTAAACCGGAAGTGGTATACAAAGAGCTTGAACGCAGGTTCGGGGTATCTGGCCTTGAGGAAAAGAAACAAAGGAAAGAAAAATGATAAACGTTGAAAATAGAATGTTATTTGCCATACCCAAAAAAGGACGGTTATATGAACAATGTGCTCAATATTTAAAACGTATCGGTTTATCGTTCCGTAAACGCGACAGGCACGATATTGCTTTATGCGCAAACATGGATATTGCTATTGTTTTTCTCCCTGCAAAAGATATTGCTTTATACGTTGGTTCCGGTAAAGTTGATTTGGCAATAACCGGCCTTGATATTGTTGAGGAGTCCGGATTATCGGATGAGATTGACGTGAAACTTCCTTTAGGGTTTGGAAAATGTTCGTTGTCTTTGGCTGTTCCAAAAGTTTCCGGTTTAGCTCTTAAGGATTTTGAAAATAAACGCGTTGTAACTTCCTTTCCCAATTTAACCAAAAGGTTTTTTGAAGACGCGGGTCTTAAAAACGTACAAGTAAGTTATGTTTCAGGTTCGGTTGAAATTGCCTGTGCTTTAGGCGCCGCGGAAGGAATAACGGATTTAGTTCAAACCGGAGACACTATTAAAGAAGCAGGGCTTGTTGTAATTGAAGAGATTTTTAAAACACAGGCTGCGCTTATTGCTAAGAAAGATTCAACACACAAAGATTTGATTGAAAAACTTTACGCAAGAATTCAGGGAATAGTTTACGCTGATGATTATGCTTTAATGGAATATAACGTAAAACGGGAAAACTTAAATAAATGCGTTAAACTTACACCGGGGTTAAAATCTCCCACCATCATGCCGCTTGATGATAATAATTGGGTGGCTGTTAAAAGCGTTGTAAAACGTAAAGAATCCAACGAGTTAGCAGATAAATTAAAATCCGAGGGCGCTTTTGATATTTTAATCACGGTTATGGAAAATTATAGGATGTAGGATTTAAATCTAATAAATATAGAAATTGGCCCTTTCAGTCTAGATTGAATGAATACAAAAATTAAACATGTATTTTATTTTTATAACATTTATGGTTTGAAAATATTGGGCAGCATGTAGACTTTTTTTTAATATTAACATGTATAATTACTATACTGCGTATAAATTTTTTAGAATTACAGGATTATGTGGAAAGCCGGAAAGGGTGGAGAAAATCAACAATTAAACGCAGCCGCGTGTAAACCCTATGGCCCCGGATATTTAGAGCCTGGATTAAAGTATCTCAGCTTTAATTTAAGGGGAAAGATTGATTATCAGAATTAACTTTACATAAATTTTAAGTATTACTTGACAAAAGTAATACTTATGTTGTAAAATTATACTTATGAAAGTTACATTAAAAGGACAGGTTACAATTCCTTTAAAATTCAGAAAATTTTTAGGCATTTCTCCCGGTTCGGAAATCGAATTCGTTACTGACAACGGAAAAGTATATATACAGAAAGTTGAAAGCCATGATAAGTTTGAACAGGTGCGCGGGATTCTTGAAGGAAAATTTACTACTGATGAGATTATGAGTATGACCCGGGATTATTAATGGATAAAATACTCGTTGATTCTAATATTATACTTGATTTATTAACAAACGACCCTGTTTGGGCAGATTATTCAAAAAGTAAACTTAGCGAATTAGAAAAACAATATGATTTAATTATAAATTCTATAATATATTCAGAGATTAGTATTGGATTTGAAACGCAAATTGAAATTGATAACATTTTGCTTCAATTAGGATTAAAATTTGAAAAAATTCCAAAATCTTCATTATTCAGGGCAGGCAAAGCTTTTTTAGAATACAGACGTAATTGTGGAAAAAGAATATCTACTTTACCGGATTTTTTTATTGGAGCTCATGCTGAGACAATGGGTTATAAACTATTAACAAGAGATAAGAAAAAATATATAACGTATTTTCCTGAAGTAAGCTTAATTCTACCTTAAAACTTTCCTAACAAATGCAACCGTGAAGTATGACATCAAAAATAAGCCCACGAAGCCTTCAAGCGCGGATAGAATAGCGCTTATAAAGTTTTGCGGTGAAATATCTCCGTACCCGATAGTTAAAAACGTTATGGCGCTGTAGTATGCAGAGTTTACAACTTTATTTAAATAAGCGAATTTCAACATGGGTTTTAGTTTGCCGCCTCCGTCATGCACAATAACTCCCGGCAGCAAATACAAAAACGCGAATAAAATCCACGTTACTCCCATTGCTCCGATAATTTTCATCGGCCTTGTACCGTATCCGCCGACCCAGTCAAATATCATTTTTTCAAAAAAGCATAAAAGCAGTTTTATGATTTTAACTATTCCTTTATTTTGAGTTTTTATTCGCGCTTTTTTCGCGTTTAATTTACTTCGCCTAAAACAAAGATATGCCTCGTCTTCTTCGTTATATTTTCCCGTTGCCCTGTAATTTTCTTTTAATAGATGAAATTGCTCGGCTTTTTCATCCTCATGCGTGTCTTTTTGATTGACAATTAAATCTCTGACTTTATTTTTTTCCCAATCAAGATAAATTTTGCCCGGATTTTTCATTCGCGCAATGTTAAGTTCGGTAATGTTGTCTATTTCCATAATATCGCGCACAATGGAATCTTTTAAATCTAGAACTTTACATGATTTAAAGCGGAAATCAACGTAAAAATTAAACTGGCAGTCTTTGAAGTAAATTTTATTTATTACAGCGTCCGTAAAGTAAATATTTCCTTTGCCGAAACGGGTGTCTAGAAAATTCACGTTGCCTTTACCAAACTCCGAGCGCGTGAAATTTATTTCTCCGTCCCCGAACTTAGTGCTTGAAAAACTCACGTCTCCGTCACCAAACCGGGTTAGGGTAAATGAAATATCACCTCTGCCGAAAACCGCGTTTGAGAAATAAATATTGCCTTTCTGGAATTTTGCCATAAAAAAGATAACGTTTCCGTCTCCGAAGTTTGTATCCATAAACTCAAACTTGCCATGCCCGAACTCGGACCCGGAAAAATCCACTTCCCCAGTTCCGAAAACCGCGTCTGAGAAATCTATTGTGCTGTTTCCGAAGTTTGCATCCTTAAAAGAAACCTTGCCATCCCCAAACCGGGTTTTGTTGAAAATTACTTCTGCTTGTTCTCCGGGTTTATTATCTTCTTCCTGTTTCTGTTCATCAATAAAAAATTGGGTAATGCTTTCAAACCCAGCACCCCCGAATTCCGCTCCGGAAAAATCAATATCACCCTGGCCAAACAACGTATTGGAAAAGTTTACTCTTCCCGCTCCGAAAGTGCATTTATAAAATAATATATTTCCGTCACCGAAAACGGTATTAGAAAAATCAACATCTTCTTTTCCGAATGTGCAGTAGGAGAAATCGGTTTTTCCGTTGCCGAACAATACGTCTTTAAAAATTACCTGCCCCGCGCCGAAATCGGAATTATTAAAGTTAATATCCCCGTTGCTGAAAACCGCGCTGTAAAACGAGTCATCGTTTTGACCGAAATTTGAATAGCTGAAATCAATTCCCTGTTCGCATTGAAAAAAAGCGTTTTTTGCTGAAAATTCATTAAGTTCGATCATATCGTTTTCAGGCATATTATTTTGTTTCCTGTATTCAAACAACGAGAAATTTTGAACAAAACAATTATCAAGGTTAACGGGTTTTTTATCTGAAATCAACTTGTAAATATTGTTTCCGTCAAAAACGGGATATTCTTTAACTATACGCCTTCCGTCAAATAATATTAGTTCGATTAAAGCCTTGTCTCCGTGGCTGTACTTTCCCGTTTTAGGTAAATTTAAATAAGTGTATTGCAAATTTTTCTCCGTTATTTTAAACCTTTTATCAAATTATCAAAGATTTTTCCACTGGAATTTTTTATTTTTTTATGAAGAGAGTTCCCGTGAGAATCCATTGTTACAGTACATAAAAAATTTTCCACCTCAAGTACCCAAACCGCTTCAGGCACCCCCAATTCATGTAAAAAATAAACGTTTTTAACTTTTTTTATTTTATCAGCTGTTAATGTTGCCGCGCCTCCGGTAGCGTGTAAATAAACACAGGTGTTTTCTTTTAATGCTAATGAGGTTTTTTCTCCCATTCCGCCTTTGCCGATTACACCGTTTAAATTAAAATGGCTTATAATATCACTTTCATACGGCTCTTCCCTTATACTCGTTGTAGGCCCCCCGGCAATGAACTGCCAATTATCCGTGTGTTTTTTCATAACAGGCCCGCAATGATATAAAAAAGCCCGGTTTAACAGGTTTTTTAGCTCATTATATTCATCTGAAAATTTATTTTCCTTTATATATGTTTTAAAAGCGAATTTATGAAACGCGTCCCGCCCGGTTAAGATTGTTCCGCTTATTGAAACCACATCGCCTATTTTTAGCGAAGAAATTGCGGCTTTTTCACAAGGGCTTTTTATCTGAATTACTTTATTACTCAATTTCAAACCTCCCGCCGGAAAAATATTTTAACGTTTTTCTTCTGCATGCCCAGCACATGTATGAAATACTTACAAAAAACGACGCGGGTATGCGGTTTAAATAATCAACGAAAACGTCTAAAACCGTTACATTGCCTCCATAACCCATTGGCCCAATTTTCAACGTGTTTGCTTTATCCAAAGACCATGTTTCTATTTCGGATAAAGCCTTATCAGGGTTTCTTGAACCTATTTTACGGAAAAGCTGTTTTTTTGCGTGTTTGAGGGAATCTGCCCTGTCCCCGCCTATACATACACCGAGTATGCCAGGAGCACAGCCAAACCCCTGTGCTTGATATACGCTGTCAAGAATGCATTTTTTTACTCCGTTTATATCCCGCCCCGCTCCTATGCTTTCATCAGGCAGGGAATATTGCCTGCCCATGTTTTCACAGCCTCCACCTTTAAGCATGAGTTTGATTTCAAGATAATCATTATCCCAAAGAATAAAATCAACAGCAGGATGTCCTTTGCCCGTATTATCGCCTGTGTTTTTATTCGTTAGCGGGTTGACTGAATTAGGCCGCAGATAGTTTAATTCACACGCTTTTTTTACGCTTTGAATTATTTTTTGTTCAAGCGTGCTTTTTTCCATGTGCGCGGGGTAATTTACAATAAAATAATTTGTTCCCGTGTCCTGGCAAATTGGCGTGCTTTTTTCGTTAGCAAGCTTTACGTTTTCAATTACATCAGCCAGAGCAAACTTTGCCGGAGTATTTTCAGTTTCGTTGTTATACGCGTTGTTTATGGAAGACAAAACATCATCGGGTAATAAGCAGGACGTTTGTTTTATTAATTCAAGCAACGCGTTGTCTATATTTTGCATACTAATCTCTTTTAATTGT
>CALGPD010000168.1 GCA_937960625.1 uncultured Spirochaetia bacterium
ACATTATATTCCTAAAGATTGTGCCTGCTCCGCTGACTCCGCCAACACCTCGCATTGTGGAATTATCAAAATTTCCGACCCACACTCCCATGGTATAATTTTTAGAATACCCTATTGTCCAATTATTTCTAAAACCCTTGGAGGTTCCCGTTTTGACGGCACAAAAAAAAGGAAAATTTAAGTTCGAAAATAACCCGAAATTATCCTGCCGGGCATTATTATCAGAAAGTATACTGGAAATTATAAAAGATGTTTGTTTAGAAAATATACGTCTTGAATCATTTCTTGTTCTGACTTTTATTTCCCTTCCATCAATACCGAAAATCTTTTTAATAATTTTAATATCTCTATAAACTCCATTATTTGAAAACGCTGCATAAGCTCTGGCCAATTGAAATAGAGAAACATCCGCTCCACCTAATGCAAGCGAAGCACCATAATGTTCTGCGGATTTGGTTAAATTAATAAAACCCGCTTTACGTAAGATATTCAAAACCCTTGATACTGATACGCTTTCAATAGTACGGGCAGCAGGAATGTTAAAAGAACAAGCAAGCGCTTTTCTTAAAGTAATAGGCCCGTTATAATCACGGTTATCATTCATGGGTACATAATCCCCGGATTTTGAACGTAAATAAGTTTTAATATCAGGTATTACTGTGCCTGCTGTAAATAATCTTTCTTCCAAACCCGTTGCATATACAAAAGGTTTTAATGTTGAGCCGGGAGAACGCACCGCTGTACTTCCGTTTACCTGTCCGTCTTTTTTGTTTATGAAATAATTTACACTTCCCACCATAGCGAGTAATTCCGCTGTTTTATTATCAACTATAATAACCGAAGCATTACTTATGCGCCTTGATTTTAATTTATCAACAACGTATTTAGATTTTAATAAAGCCTGCTTATAAATATTGTAATCCAAAGTTGTATAAATTTTTTGAATCTTATGCAATTTATCTCTATAATTTTGCTGAATATGTTTAACCACATAATCAGTAAAATGAGGAGCAACAAACGGTTTCTTTAACTTTTGTATAAATAGTTTTTCATTAACAGCTTGATTAATAAGTACGTTTTTAAAAATCTCCCGTTTTTTCATAATATTTAAAATAAAGTTCATTCTTCTAAATATGGCATTTTTCTTACGCTTGGTATAGTTGGGATATTTAATAAGAGAAATTAAAAAAGCCCCTTCTTTATATGAAAGCTGATCGGGAAGTTTGTTAAAATAAATTCTGCTTGCTGATTTTATGCCTACAATCTGTTTACCGAAAGGAATAGTATTGAAATAAATTTCAAGTATTTGTTTCTTGGAAAAACTATTTTCCAATCTGATTGCTAACCAGATTTCATATAACTTTGAAAATACGTTGCGCTTAAAATTATTAATATTCCTTGCTATTTGCATGTTAAGTGTAGATGCGCCGTATCTCTTATTGGAAGAAGAAAACGAATTTTTTATAACCGCTTTAAACAACGCTAGAACATTTACTCCAGGATGGAAATAAAAATACCGGTCCTCAGTTTGAATCAACATTTTTATTAAAAATGGAGGAATTTCGCTATATTTCACCGGAGAGAAATGATAACCACTCGTTGATAAACCTTTGCGTAATAAATATCCGTTTCTATCATATATTTCAAATGAAAAACCAAGCTTTTTATAAAGACGGTTTTTTGAAACAGGTATATAAAAGGATAAAAACATGGATAAAACAAAAAAAACAAGTATTATATAAAGAATTTTCCGTTTTTTCGAAATAGATTTTATCCGTTGCTTTAATTTTAATACAGTTTCCGTCAAGAGAGCCATAAGCAATTATAAAATACATATAAATAAAAAATCAAATAGATTTTTAAAAAAAGCCTTATTAAATACTCTCCATAATCGCTGCTAGAAACAGTTAACTTAAATCCCCTTAGCTACTTTTCAGAATAACCTTTTTCTATTTTTGACTTAACTGCTTTTTCATATTCTTTTTCTGCGTCCTGTACAGAGTTAAATAATTTCACGTTAATTTTGCCGTCAGACCCGGTTTTCCCCGACCGTGTAGCAACAACTAAACTTTGCTCATTGTAAAAAATTCCCCAGAACTTATCAGACTTGCCGTCTCTTAGTTCAAAATAACGTTTTATTGCTTTGGAATTATATCTTTCACCGTATTTATAATAATTTAGTTCAGGGACTTTACTAAATACCGTTTTAAAAAATAGATTAACTGCCTGCGTATTTAGTATCCAGCTTAAACTCTTTTCCCACCATAAATATTGAATTGGATGCTTACAGGTAAAATGAGAAAAATTCCTATCATCCTCATAAGTGTTTTCGGTATCGTAAATTGTATGTTCACCGTCCTCTTTATCCCTGACTAAAATATCAACTTTGCTGAAAAATTTCTTATACCTTTCAATATCCTGATGCTTAGTATTATCTAATATTTCTTCAAGTTTTTCACGGAATTGCTCTCTGTTAGCAAGTACCTGATCAGGTGAGTAAAAACTATAGCCAACGTTTCCCCATTCCCAGTTAAAATTACCGATTTTCAACCATAATTCTTTCAATAATGCCGGAATTTTTTTATTTATATCTTTTTCATAATTTCTAATTTCCTGTGCAGAAACTCCTGATCCGATTTCAACCTTAAGGCCTTTTAATAACGATTTAAATCCGTTCGCGTCTATGTATTCCATGAAATCTTTGATTGCTAAAACCGGTGAAGTTACACCTATTGATTTATCGTTTGCAATTTTATTAAAATACTCGCTTAAAAAAGATTCGTTTTTCAATTTCATTTTACCGGATATTTCCACATTCATTAAAACAGTTCCATTTTTCTGATAATTTTCAAGCTCCCGTTTTTCATATTGTCCGGCTGCTTGTTCATGTGATTTGAAGTTTTCCGTAACATTATACAAATCAACCAAAGAATCATCAAGAACTCCCATAAATTCTCTGCCGTTGCTATTATATTTTCCACCGGGTAACGGAGTATAATACGTTCTGATTACTGCGCCGTAACCGGGTAAATACCAACGCGTTGTTTTTATTAGTTTCTTGCCGAAATTATCTTTTAATTCGGTTAAAATTTCCGATGCCTGTTTTGTATTTTCAGCAATCAGTCCGTAACTTCTAAAAGTATGAGAGGAATTATTCAAACCCGAATAAGCAAGAATTTTATTTTCATACTGAACAAAATCATAGTATTGTTTTCCTTTTGTATCCCAAAAAGTTACACTGTCCGTATTCGTTTTAACATCTGATAAAAACTCCTGCATATTTTTCATTACATCAGTTACAACCTTAAACGGCGGAGTACACACTTCATAACCGTTAAAATATCTAAATCCGCCGTCCGCATCGTAAAACCAAATTTTACCGTTTTCCGGATTAGTAAATAATCTTTCGCGTACGGTCAAGTCACCGAGTAAACCAAGGTCGTTATCATTAATCTTTAGTACCGGTGTTGATTTTTGCTTTGCTTTCTGTATTTTTGCAACTAATTTTTGTTTTTTATTATCTAGTTTGCCGGAAATCAAATCGTTCATTTGCTTTTCAAGTTTTTTATCTTGCTCAAACTTGGACTTATATTCTCTTTTTCTATCAATAACTGCAATCGCTGCACAAGACCTTTCTTTCGCAA
>CALGPD010000169.1 GCA_937960625.1 uncultured Spirochaetia bacterium
GAAGAAATGGAACTTGATAAAAAGTCTATTAATAAATTCGTTTTGGAACAAGAGCAGGCAAAAATCCTTAGTGAATATATAGAAACGCAAAAAGCCTATTATATCCAGTTAAATTATGCACAAACTGACGGTATGAGAAATATTAATTCCTATATAATTCTAAATACCCTTAATAGCAGTTCTAAACTTTTATTATCTAATCCTGATGCTGAGTCGTTGCAAAAAGGTGAAATTTTTAAAAAAGTGATGATTATATACTGTGGTGATTTGGAAAAACAACAAATTGATGAAAAAGTAATGCTTAATTGCAAAGATTATATTATTAATCAAATTAATTCCAAAAACATAAATAAATATACAAATATCGAAGAAATTTCCACAACGCAAAAAGAAAAAGAAAGAAAACAACTTTCAAAGCAAATCTCTATTGAAGAACAAAATAAAATGAAAAAACAAACCGAGGCAGTTTCTGTCGAGGTTGAAAAATTTATCGTTGACGGAGTTATTGAAAACATTGGTGAACTCGTTGTAAATATGAACTTTATCAGCAGCTTAATGAGCGATATTCTTGAAGATGAAGAAGCGGATATGGATTCTGTAAAAGAAAACCTTAAATTATTAAACGCGCAAGTTCAAGGCACTGCTTTAATGCTTAATACTCTTATGGATTATGCATTTGTATTACGTCTTGTCCCGTTAAAACCTTTGTTTAAAAAACTGCCAAGAATTGTCAGGGATGCCGCAAGAAAAGTTAATAAACAGGTTAAGCTTGAAATAAGCGGGCAAAATATTAGAGTAGAGCAGGACGTTATGCACATGCTTGAAGGTCCTATAATGCATATATTAAGAAATTGTGTCGACCATGGGATTGAGGCTCCTGAACAGAGGGCAGTTAAAGCCAAAGATGAAACAGGTGTTGTCAGAATTAATGCTATGCAGGAACACCGGTTCGTGGTTATTGAAATAAGCGATGACGGTGCGGGTATCAATACTGAACGGGTTCTTAAAAAAGCTGTTGAAAAAAAACTGGTCTCTGAAACCGAAGCAAATAAAATGAACCGTGAAGAAGTTTTTAAACTGCTTTTTCATCCCGGGTTTTCAACAAAGGATAATGCAAGCGAAATATCCGGACGCGGGGTAGGTATGGATGTTGTTCTTCATGAAATGGAAAAAATCGGTGGTACTATTGAATTAGAATCTGAGCAAGACAAAGGAAGTATGTTCAGGCTGAAATTTCCTGCCAACGTATAAAATAAACGCTTATTTTTTGTTATCAGCAACGAGTTTAGCAAGTTCGTATAAGCGCCTTGAATATGCCCATTCATTATCATACCATGAGAAAACTCTGATTAAATTATTAATAACCTGAGTTAATGTTAAATCGGCAATTGATGATGAACAGAAATTTTTTAAATCTATACTCACAAGAGGCTCTGTGGAAATTGCAAGCAATTTGATATTATTCCCGGAATATTTTTTTAATAAAGTATTTACTTTTTCAACATCAGTAATGTTTTTTATTTTAATGATTGTATCCAAACACGCTACTTTGGTTGTGGGAATTTTAAAAGAATATGCTTTGCAGGGGATGTTTGGAAAAATTTTGCTAAACCCTGTATCTGCCTTTGTTTGCGCGGGAACAATTGACTGCGTGGAACTTCTGGATTCTCTTAAATTCCTTTTAGGGTTATCAAGTAGTGCGTTGTTAACAGTATAAGGATGAATTGTTGAGAACATTATCTTTTCAATGTTTAACTCTTCAAGCGCTTTTACAATAGGCATTAAAGCTTGGGCAGTACATGAAGAGGCTGAAATCAATTTATGTTTATCTTTATCGTATTGTCCAGTGTTCATACCCGGAACAAGGGTAATGTCTGCTTCATCAGATGGAGAGGTTATTATCACGGTATCTGCGCCGTTTTTCCTATGAAGGCCGGCATCTTTTTTAGAAAAGAATTTACCCGTTGATTCTATTACGATGTCAATATTTTTTAAATTTAACTCACCAATGTCATTTGATGAATAATTAAAACGGCTGTCTTTGTAGATTAATTCGTTGTCTTTATATAGAATATGATTGTCGTTATTTACATTGAATAAATGAGAAATAGTTTTTGCGTCGGCAAGATCATTAATTAGAAATATATTAAAATTACGGTTATTGTCATCTAAATAAGCTTTAAAAAAATTTCTGCCTATTCTGCCAAAACCGTTAATAGCAACGTTTATCAATTTAAACCTCAAAGTTATCAACGAGTTATCAACAACGAATCATTAACTCAAAATAAAATTATGCAGATGTTAAAATACTAAATCACGGTGTCAAAAGCAAATTATGTTTCATATTTGTTAAATTGTAAGGCCAGCAATACAGTGCCGGTATTTTATCTATTATTGTTTTTGGAAAATATTAAATAAATGTGTGTTTCCATAACTTTGAATTTTATAATAATAGTAGGAGTAAAATTATGATAAAAAAATCTATAAAAATATTATTGATAATTTTAATTTTCGTTTCCTGTACAACGAATAATTCTTCTAGCGAAAAAAACGTTAATATAAAAGACTTTTCTAAATATTCAACTGCAACTTTTGCGGGCGGATGTTTTTGGTGTATGGAACCGCCTTTTGATAATCTTAAAGGGGTAAAAGCAACCATAGCAGGATATTCAGGAGGAACGGGTAAAAACCCAACTTATAACGATTACGTTTCTAAGGGTTATATTGAAGCCGTTCAAATTAAGTATGATCCAAAATTTGTAACTTATGAAAAACTGTTATCTGTTTTTTGGCGTAATATCGATCCTACTGACCCGTCCGGCCAGTTTTATGATAGAGGCCATGGATACATAACAGCGGTATTTTATCATAACGAAAATCAAAGAAAGCTGGCTGTAAAATCAAAAAATGAACTTGAAAAATCCAAAAGGTTTGATAAACCAATTGCAACGAAAATTATAAGGTTTAAAAACTTTTATAAGGCAGAAGAACATCATCAGGATTTTTATAAAAAGAATCCGTCAAGGTATTACGGATACCATAAAGGGTCCGGCAGAGAGCAATTTAAAAAAGATTATTGGCCGGAGAAGTAAGGTTACTCATCCCTGTCCACACCATCGCTATGGTATTCCTCAAGTTTGCGGTGAAGAGTTTAAATACAAGTAAAATCAAAGTAGGATTAATTTTTATGTAGGAATTTTTTTATTTCTTTGTCAAAATCGCTTTCGAATTCCTTATCTTGTTTAATTCTAAATTTTTCATATTCATTTTCAGCAAGTTTTTTTGCTGTTTCAGATGATACTTTTCCTGGATTATTAAGGATTTCATACTCATTAAAATTTAGAAAAGCATTAAGTTTTTTAATCCAATCTTTCATTGTCATTATAATGTGTTTTTCGGCTTGTAATTCAGCGTAATCAAGGTACATTGTCACTATACGGTTCAGGGCTTTTATTTCTTTTTCATTCAAATAATTTTTTGCAATACTTACATCTGATTTTAATATTTTACCTTCAGGAGCGTTTTTCCATGTAGTTAATCCCATATGCTTTTTTTCTGAATTTGCTCTTTTATTGATAATTTCTGCTGCTGTATTGCCGGTAATTGCCCAATGAAGCTTGTTTTGTACAGTTGCATAAAAATTTTTAGTTACCGGAGATTTAGGGTCGTAATCGCTACTGCATTCCGCATAAATATCGGTAATTTTTTGATAAAAGCGTCTTTCAGAAGCCCGAATTTCCCTGACTTTTTCTAAAAGTTCATCAAAGTAATCTTTGCCGAAATAACTTCCTTGTTTTAACCTTTTGTCGTCAATGATAAAACCTTTTATAATATATTCTTTTAACGTTTTCGTAGCCCAAATCCTGAATTGCGTTGCTTCGTAAGAATTTACACGGTAGCCTACTGAAATAATTGTATCAAGATTATAAAAGTTGGTTAAATATTTTTTTCCATCATTCGCAGTTATTCGAATTTTTCGAATAACTGAATCTTCATTGAGTTCTTTGGATTTGAAAATTTCTTTTAAGTGGTAATTAATTGTATTGACTTCAACGTTAAAAAGTTCAGCTATTTTTTTTTGATTAAGCCAGAAAGTTTCATCAAAGAAAAATACTTCAATTTTAACATCGCTTTTATCCGTTGTATATAACAGGAAATCACTTTGTTTAGGTGCTTTTTCACTTTCCATTTTTCTATCCAACTGTTTTTATCATTGGAGATTTACTCATCACTGTCCACGCCATCGCTATGGTATTCCTCAAGTTTGCGGTGAAGGGTTTTACGCCCTATTTTTAGTATTTCAGCGGCACGGGACTTATTCCCTTTGGTCATGGCAAGTGTTGCAAGTATAACGCGTTTTTCTGCCTCTGCAAGAGTGATGCCTGTATCAAGTGAAATTGTATTTGTTTCCTGATTATCTTTAATGAAACCGGGAAGATTTTCTTCTGAAATTGTACTGCCTTTGCACATAACAACAGCGCCTTCGATAATGTTTCTAAGTTCACGCACATTACCCGGCCAGGAATATCCTTCAAGCATTGCCATGGCTTTAGGGGAAACATTCATTTTGCTCTTTCCGTTAATTTCTGCAAACTCTTTAACAAAAGCATCAACGAGTAAGGGTATGTCGCTTTTTCTTTCTTTTAGTTTAGGCATTGTAATTGAAATTACTTTCAAGCGGTAATATAAATCTTCACGGAAATTTCCATTTTTCACTTCTTCGTGTAAGTCTCTGTTTGTTGCTGCTATAATTCTAACATCGACGTGTAAAGGTTTAACTCCTCCCACGCGGTCAAATTCCTTTTCCTGAATTACTCTTAATAGCTTAACTTGTGTAGCTTGAGAGACTTCGCCTATTTCATCCAGGAATATTGTGCCTCCATCAGCAGCTTCAAATTTCCCCTTTTTTTGGTTAATTGCTCCCGTAAAAGAGCCTTTTTCATGCCCAAATAGTTCAGATTCAAGTAAATTTTCGTTCAATGCAGCACAGTGAACTTTTATTAAGGGTTTATCTTTCCTGTCAGATAGATTGTGTATCGCATTAGCAATGAGCTCTTTACCTGTTCCTGAATCCCCTTCAACTAATACGTTGGCTTTACTGGGTGCGACCTGTTTAACTATCTCAAATACGTTTTGAATTGGCTGGGAAGTTCCTATTATGTTTTCAAACGAGTATTTTTCATATATTTTTTTCTTTAACTCTTTATTTTCTTGTTTTAAGTCATAGTTTTCGATTGCGCGTTCAACTGAAAGTGTTATTTTATCAAGATTGACTGGTTTTGTAAAAAAGTCGAAAGCTCCTTTTCGCATTACATCAACCGCGTTTTGCAGGGTTCCATGACCGGTTAAAATAATAACGGGAATATTAGGGTATAAATTTCTTGCATTATCCAGAAATTCTTCTCCCGACATATTGGGCATTTTCAAATCGCAAATTACAATATCCGCTCCGTTTGTAGAAAGGACGTTAAGCCCCTGATTTCCGTCTTCTGCGGTAAAAACTTCAAATCCATCGAGTTCAAAGGATTTTTTCAATCCTTCACGTATGTTTTTTTCATCATCGATAACGAGTAGTTTTCTTTTCATAATACACCCTAATTGAAGTATTTTGGATTTTTAGTTACTAATTTGACTATTATAAATATAATTTAATTAATTAAAACGAAAAACGGATAACTTAAAATATTATTAAAAGTTATCCGTTTGGGGGTCTTGGCATTAGTTTTAAGGGATTTTTAATTTCCCAATGTATTTAAAATCTTGTCAGCAAGCATATTCTCCGGAACAGCTCCTTCAACGAAATCACTTTCGTTAATCACTGTTCTGGGTACGCCCATAACATTGTATTTATTTGCAAGGTGAGGGAACTCGGACGCTTCAATCATTTCAGCGACAATGTTATCGTTTTCTATTGCAAACTTATGCGCTGAAATTACCGCTCCCGGGCAATAAGGACACGTTGGAGTTA
>CALGPD010000170.1 GCA_937960625.1 uncultured Spirochaetia bacterium
GGGAAGTATTAAACCTATTGATAAAGATTTAATAATATCGGCGGCTAAAGAAACAAAAGGCATTGTTACATGTGAAGAACATAGTATTATCGGAGGGCTTGGTGCAGCGGTTAGCGCTGTAACTTCAAAAAACGCGCCTTGCAAAGTATTCCGAATTGGTATGCGAAACGTCTTCGGTCAATCCGGAGAGGCAGATGAATTGTTTGAACACTATGGCTTAACATCTGATGATATCTTAGCTTCAGCTAAAGAGTTGCTATCAAATTAAAATTATTTTTCTTTAATTTTTAGAAATTTCACAATATTTTTATTAAACCACAAAACACACTAAAGACTTTAGGTTCAAACAAAGCCAAACGGGATTGCTTTGCTGTGTCTCGCAATGACAAATCCCGGTAATTTATTGCCTTTACGGTGCAGCTTAGAGCAAATCAATGTCACTGCGAGGAATGAAAATGACGAAGCAGTCTCGTTTTACCAAAAGCAAAACATGTAATAACCGTTACTCTATTAAATCAATGATTTTCCTTTCAAGTTAAATGTTTTTTTTGACACAGATTAAAATGATTTCCCAGACTTTTTAAGATATTTAATAAAATCATTTGAAATCTCGATTATCAGACTTGATTGAAATTCAGAAATACATTTTAAGTTAATTTTGTAAATCAGAGAAATCTGTGTCTAGTTTTTTTCTTAAAAACACACATTCTCGCTGCAAGGTTAAAGTATGATATTTATTAAACCACGAATTTTAGTGGATGTAATTAAACGATAATGAGAACGCCTTGTTTAAATGTTTGATTAAATATAAAAGTTTGAATTGGATATTTAGGTTTTAGTAATTCTTTAATCCCTCCACCTCGCTTTACCGACTTTGTATTTAAAAAAACATTGCTTATGCTTTAAGATTCATTTTTTGTTATATTCTTTATGTATTTTGCGGTGAAATAATTATAAGAGTTATTAAATTTTGGTATTATTGATTAAAATTTATTAATAATGAGGTATTGAATTTAAATAACAACCCGGTGAAATGGGTTATTATTTAAAATATAAATCTGTGGGTAAGTTTCTTATATATCAAAGTCAATGTGCTGCCCCAAACCCATATCATTATAAATTTCCATAACTGCTTCGGAAAGTTTTCTCATTAGAAAAATAGCAGGGTGTTCATGAGATTTCGTCGCAACTGCAATATTGCTACCGTTCTTTTCACTCATGTTACCTGAATTGATTGGGTTTGAATTAATAATTTCAGTATTATTTATTGTATTTATTGGGTTTTCCATACTCGTCTCCTTATAAGAGTATGTCCCTCCATTGTTTATATCGGATTATATAGGGTATTACTTTAGAATTTTTTTATTTTTTATCGGATTATTTTTACTGGAAATAAAATTCCATTTATAAAGAAATGATAAATTACTTTGAAACGTATGATAATATTTGTCTTGGTTTTATAGATAAAAATTTTAATAAATTTAATGAAAAATATGTATTGTTAAACTGAAGATAGTAATTTTTTTATTAATATTGTTGATATTTAATTTATTATAACGTTATAATTATTTACTTATGAAAAATCAGAGAAAATCAAAAAGATTTATAGAAAAACGCCGGGATGAATCTAGACAGATTACTGTGACTTTTGTTCAGCAGTTTTCTCCGGCTAGGGCATTTATTGGAAAAATGTATGATTTATCTGAGAATGCGGTTAAGGTTATTGTTGATAAAAAAAATGCAACTCCTCTTTTAGATTATATACCCAAAACAACATTAACTAAATTCAGGTTTTCGGAAAAATATAAAATTACGGTATCCATAACGAGTATAAAACGCATTGACGATGTAACAACAGAAGATGAGAAAATAGGCGTTGTTTTAAACTTCGAAGTTATGAGCAAGGATGATATGGATACTATAAGAGAAATTATTGATATATATTCTTTTTGAATTCTAATTTAAATATTCACAAATTTAAATATTTCGATATAAAATAGCTACAATGTTTATTAAATTTAAATATAGCCAACTTTTTTAATATTTTTATATTTATACTTAAAATATATTACGGTGAGGTGATTGGTAATAATCAAATAATGCATAAAGCTTTATTTGACTTTTTACTTTTTTTTGAGTTTATTTAACTATGAGTAGAGCAAATATTTATAACTTTTTCAAACAACCGGATGACCTTGAAAACAAAATAGAACAGGGTTGTGAATATCTTAAAACCGGAAGGTTTGGATTAGCTGAAAATACATTTACCAATTTACTAGAAAATGGTGGATTGGCCTGTGAGATTGATACAGGACTTATCTGTGCTAAATATTGGAATATAAGAATACCAATAATCAATGAACAGGTAAAAGGCTTGAAAAGGGCAAATTACCTATTAAATGAATGGAAAAACTTTAAAGAGTTTTTAAAGCGCATTCAACGTGACGGCACAGACGAAAAAGAGAATATAAGCGCTTTTGCTGATGACATAGTGTTATTAACCGGCCACTATATTCTTGAAATAGCGATTAACGATTTAGTTGACGAATATCACAAAAAATCTTTTCCTGATATTGATTTACTAATTGTAATCGGAGAAAGCTTTATAGAGCTTGAAGAGTTTAAAAAAGCAATAGAAACTCTCGAGTATGCAAGGGTTTTTAACAAAAAGGACCCGAATATATTAGCACTACTTGCAGATTCCTATTACGGTTTTGGAGAGGTACAAAAAGCAAAAGTATTATTTAAAGAAGCGTTTTTTCTTAATCCAAATGAAATTCCGCTTGAAAAAATACGGTGTGAAATAATACACGATTTGGTAAACATTATAAATTCCCATAATTATACTAATGTTGCTCCCTGGATACCGGTATTTGGAATGATTACAAATAATTTTAATATTTCCAAAGAACTTAACGAACAAGAAGCTCAGGAACTTTTAATAGAAGTCGACCGGCTTGAAAATGAGTATCACGGTATTAAGAATCAGAATGTGTTACCTTATTTGCTTTCAAAATATTTGTATTTAATTGATTTTCTTGAAAATCAGCTTAATTCAAAAATGGAAGCAGAAAAGTTAAAGATAAAAATTAAAAAACTTGAACCAAAAATATACGATTTATACATAAAAAATATAAAAAGTTAAATAAATTTTTAAAGAGAGGCGTTGGATATGTCAACAACGGTAAATACAATTGAAGAAATAAAAGAATTATTAAACGAGGAAAAATGGACAGGTCAAACTGTAGCAAATTATACTAAAAAAGATTTCGGCAAACTTGATGAAATCGTTGAAACAGCTTTAAAGGGTGAGTATGCCACTGAATTAATGGAAGAGTGTAAGAAATTCCTCGCCAATACCCCTAAAAGTGTTATGGCTTTATATATTATGGGTATTATATCTCTTGAACAGGGACTTATTAATGATACTTATATTTATCAAGTTATAAATCAATTTCAAGATCAGGATAAACCAAAATTGGTAGAGTTTTTAGCAGAAAAAAGGCTTGATTATAGTGAAGATAAACCGGCATTAGAGATATTAAACGATGTTTATACAGCTGAAGGCCGCGAAGAAGAAATGATTGAAGTCTGGAAACGCCTTGCTAGAATTGATTTTGAAAATGGCGAAATTCCTCGAAAACTTGCTGAGTTTCAGGAAGCAAACGGCGATATTGAAGAAGCAATATTTAACTATAAAGCTGCTTTAAGAAGATATGTTAAAAAAGGTAATGTGCAGCAGATTGAAAAAAATTGGCATAAACTTACCGAACTCGCTCCTGATGACCTTGATTTTTTCTATTCAATGGAAAGAGATATTGCAAGGAAAAATGAAGAAAAAGCATCTGAATTATTAAATGAGCTGGCTAATTATTATCTTGAACAAAATAATAATGAAAAATCCATTGAATTACTAAAAAAGGTTATGCAATATTCTCCTAAAAGCAATGATGCAAGATTCATACTCGTTGAATGTTTTAAGGAAAAATATAAAGACCATTCTCAACTTGAAGAATACATTAAAAAAACAAAAATTAATCAGACTTGGCGTAATTTTTCAGAAGCGTTAAATGACTTTGAAAAACACATTGCTTTTGACGTTGATAACTGGGTTTATCATAAAAGCTGGAAAATCGGTAAAATTACAGCAATTGAAGATGAGACCTTTACTATCGATTTTGACGGCAAATTAGGGCATAAGATGACTTTGCCAATGGCTTTAAAATCATTGGAAGTATTATCTGAGGGACATCTTTGGTTAATTAAAAAACAAGAACCTGAAAAACTTAAAGAAGACTCAGAAGAGGGTATTAAATTCGTTCTTGAAACTTTATTTCAATCTTTCGGAAATGAGGCGTCTTTAAAAGACATTAAAAAAGAAATAACGAATGGCATTGTTCCGACAAAAGAATGGAATAAATGGTGGAATAAAGCAAAGAAAATTATTAAAAAGGATTCCATTTTCGGAAGTTCATACGAGAAAAAAGACCATTATTTTTTAAGAGAGAAATTGCTTTCTTTTGGCGAAGAAACGTTTTTAAAATTTCAAAATATGAAGAGCTTTCAGCATAGGCTTGATATTATGGAAGATTATCTTAAACATTCAGATGATGAAAAGCAATTTGATAACGAAAATTCCATGATGATGTTGCAGTACTTTGTTGATATTGCAAACGATAAAGAGAGAATAACAGAAACTACCATTCAAAGTTATCTTTTACTTAGAAAAATTGAAAGAAAAGATGAAACCATAAAAACAATGAACTTGTTAAAAATTAAGCCGGATGACATTGCTAACGGAATATCAAATTATACCCGTGTTTTTGAAGAATTACCGGATACTGATTCTAAAAAAGAACTTATCGAATTATTACGTAAGTGGAATAATGATTGGGTTATGATTATTTCTGAGTTTTTAAAAACAAAGCCCAACAGAGCGCATAATACCATTATGGATGAATTATACAGTCATAATAAAACAGAAGAATTAAAAAGTATAATTGATTATATAACGAATAACTATAGAAACAATTCTGAGCTTTTTGTTTGGACTTGCCGTTACCTCTATTCTGAGGAAGAAGTTTTTCAAAATATCGTTGATGATGAAGGAAGCATAATTTATAATCTTATCCAATTAATAGATACTTTGGGAAGATTAATTGATAATAAAAAAGAGGTTACTTTAAATAGAAGAATATTAAATCAAGTTATGGATTTATTATTCGACGCAAATAAAGGTGTTCTTGCCGGTTACCTTGAAAAAGCCGACAGTGATTCTCTAAAAAAATGCGTTCTTATGGTTAAAGGCAGCGTTTATCTCGATGAGAAAACTAAACTTGAATTCCTTGATCCTTATAAAGAACAATTTGCTGATTTATTTGAAACTCAGGAAGAGGAAGAAGATTTACATGATTTCCTTGTAACGAAAAAAGCTTATAATGATAAAGTTAAACAGCTTGAGCATATCATCAATGTTGAGATACCTCAGAATTCAAAAGATATTGGTGAGGCACAGGAAAAAGGAGATTTACGCGAAAACGCTGAATATCAAAGCGCTTTGGAAAAACAAAAGAATTTACACACAATGCAGAATAAGCTTAAAGATGAAATAGCAAAAGCGAAAATAATTCAACCTAAAAATGTTGACTTAACTCAATCAGATGTGGGTACTAAGATTACGTTGCTTAATCTTGATACAAACGAGAAAGAGATTTTCACTTTACTTGGGGAATGGGATTCTAATCCTGAACAAGATATTTTATCTTATAAGTCACCTTTCGGCGCGAAACTATTAGGCCATAAAGTCGATGAGGAATTTGAAGTTAAAATCGCTAAAAATAAGAAAAAATATAAATTATTATCCATAGAACTTGCTAAAGAAATAACTAATGATTAAAAAAAATATATTAGTGCATGCATGCTGCGGTGTGTGTGCACTAAACGTTATTGAAGAACTTAAGAGTGATTA
>CALGPD010000171.1 GCA_937960625.1 uncultured Spirochaetia bacterium
CGTGTGTTTGCTGGGCTATTGACAGAGGACAAACCAACGTAAAAATGAATAAGCCGGGGGATTTAAAAGCCAACGAATATCCTAAACCAACAATACCCGTTTTGAAGTCAACGCTTTCTTTAATCCATCCACGATGAATCCCTCTTCATCCGTGGGCAGTTTCTTCTCTTTCTTTCCCACTGATTCACAGGATTCGCACAGGATAGAAAAAGCGAGCTTAAACCAAGCATTCCTGTTTTCAAGCAAAAGAAGGATTTTTTTTAAACGCAGAGGCCGCAGAGATTGAAAAAATCATCCCTAGCCCTTCTTTAAAATAAAGAAGGGAATTAGTAATAGTATGGGGTATTAAGAAAAACACCACATTATAAAAAAACCAACCGCCCTCTTTATTAAAGGGGGCAGGGAGAACCAACATAATGCAAATCAAGCCGTGGGATTTTAAATCTTCTCCCAACCAAAAAATTCATAATAAAATAAATATTGCTTGATTTTAAACAAAATATGCAATAAAATTCAAAATAAAGGGTAATAAACCAATCTACAGTATTTAAAACGTTTTTTATATTCCGGGAGTGTTATTATGAAAAAACGTACAAATGATACGCGTATAGTTTTAAAAACCACGTTATTTTTATCGTTATTTTTTCTTATAACAGGGTCAACGTGTATATCCCCTGAACTTTCACAAAGCGGAAAAATCGTATTCCTTAAAAGTTCTACAAGATCTGATCTATACTTAATTAATACGGACGGAAGCAATAAAAAATTGATAACCGCTAGTACTACTTTAATCACTTCATGTTCTTTTTCACCTGACGGAAGCAAAATTGTTTTTATAGAATACAACCAAATTTTTACAATAAATGCTGACGGAAGCAATATAAAACAATTAACCTTTGGAGGAGATGACAAAAAAAAAGCAACTTTTACACCTGACGGTAAAAAAATTGTTTTTCTCCAATATGTTGGTGTCTCCGGACAAAAAGACATTTTTATCATTGATATTCACGGTAAAAATGAAAAACGTTTAACTAATGAAAATAAATCTATGAGCAGTCTATCAGTTTCACCTGACGGAAGCAATATTATTTTTTCAGGTTTAACTCATGGTGATATATATAGAATAAACATTGACGGAAGCGGATTGAAAAGGCTGACTTTCGACAGCACCACTAATAGTCAAATTAGGTATTGCTCATATTCCCCGGACGGGAGCAAAATCATTATTGTTAAAGACGTTGACCCTACAATGAGTCAGATGTGGAATATCTGCATTATAAACGCGGACGGCACAAACAGGATACATTTACCTACTTCCAGTTTTGTTGAAACGCCTTCATTTTCACCGGATGGTAATAAAATCGTTTTTGTATTGGGTCAGCATGCAACAAGAGAAATTTATACCATGAATATTGACGGGTCCAATTTAAAACAATTAACTGACAATAGTTTAGCAGATACCGATCCAAGTTACGCGGGAAAACCCAGGTAGATAATCTTAAGCTGATTTATTTTTTCTCGTTTTCGCTGCCGCGGGTTTAATATCCTCAGATTTTTCTTCGTGTTCTTCGTCAAATTTCATTAACCTGAATATTTTAGATTTTACAACGTCTTTAGATATAACGACTTTGCTTAAATCAGGGTTTGAGGGTATTTCATACATTAAATCAAGCAGAATGTCTTCAAGAATACTTCTTAACGCGCGCGCACCTGTATCGCGCTCAATAGCATACGTTGCGATCATTTCAAGCGCCTCACGCTTAAACTCGATTTCAACACCTTCAATTTCAAACAGTTTTCTATATTGTTTTACAAGCGAATTTTTTGGTTCAAGAAGAATACGCACAAGGTCTTCTTTCTCAAGCGAGTCAAGAGTAGCGAAAACGGGAAGGCGCCCGATAAACTCAGGAATAAGCCCGAATTGCAATAAATCTTCAGGCATTAAGTTTTTAGCAAGCTCTTCATAGCTCCAGTCTTTCACGCTTTTAACTTTGCTGTTAAATCCCATAACGGATTTGCCAACGCGCTTTTCTACGATTTTATCAAGGCTAACAAAAGCGCCGCCGCAGATAAACAGGATGTTTTTAGTGTCAATTCTAAGCATTTCCTGATGCGGGTGTTTTCTTCCGCCTTGAGGTGGAACGCTTGCCAAAGTGCCTTCGATTATTTTTAATAAAGCCTGTTGAACCCCTTCGCCCGAAACATCACGGGTTATGGAAGGAGAATCGCTTTTTCTTGATATTTTATCTATTTCGTCTATATAAACAATTCCAATTTGCGCGTTTTCAATTTGCTGACGCTCATCATTGCCCGGTGAATTCTGAATCAGTTTTAGAAGAATATTTTCAACGTCTTCGCCAACGTATCCAGCTTCGGTTAAAGTCGTTGCGTCTACTATTGCAAACGGCACTTTTAAAATGCGCGCTAAGGTTTTTGCCATCAGGGTTTTACCGCTTCCTGAAGGCCCTATCATTAAAATGTTTGATTTTTCAAGCTCAATGTCTTCTCCCTGACTATCAGCATCAGGGTTTGAGTAAAATATTCTTTTGTAGTGATTGTATACGGCAACGGAGAGAATTTTTTTAGCATCATCCTGCCCGATTACATATTCGTCGAGTATTTTTTTTAATTCAATAGGTTTTGGGAGCTCTTTTAAATCCGCGCTTTCCGGTTCAACAATAACGTCTTCATGAATAATATCCCTGCAAGTTTCAACGCATTCATCGCAAATAAAAACTCCGGGGCCGGCAACGAGTTTTCTAACCTCATCCTGGCTTTTCCCGCAAAAAGAACAATACATAGTAGCTCCGCTTTTCCCTTTTTTCATTCAAAATCACCTTTTATTTAAATCTTTGTATTTTGCTTAATTATACTTATCGTCTTTAAAAATAATTTCATTATCAAATAAATGCAAAGTAAAAAAAGTTTAATTTTATTTGTGAGATTTAATTACTTTGTCAATTATTCCGTATTCAAGCGTTTGCTCGGCAGACATGAAAAAGTCCCTATCAGTGTTTTCTTCAACAACTTTTAAGGATTTTCCGGTATGATTAACGAGTATTTCATTGAGCAAATGCTTGATGCGTAGAGTTTCCTGCGCTTGAATCTCAATATCAGATGCCTGGCCTTGTGCCCCGCCGTGCGGCTGATGAATCATAATACGTGAATTGGGCAATGCCATTCTTTTACCTTTAGCTCCTGACGCGAGTAATATTGCAGCCATGCTCGCTGCCTGTCCAATACAGATAGTAGATACATCGGGTTTAATAAACTGCATAGTATCATAAATCGCAAGCCCTGCGGTTACTACACCGCCCGGTGAGTTAATATATATGTTAATATCCTTCTCAGGGTCATCTGCTTCTAAAAACAATAGCTGTGCAACGATAATGTTTGCAACGAGATCATCAATTGGTTCACCTAATAAAATGATCCTGTCTTTTAACAAGCGTGAAAATATATCGTAAAAATACTCACCTCTTGGGGTTGTTTCAAAAATTCTTGGTATTATTGGCATTTTGTTCTCCTAATTTTTAGAACTTTATCTTAATGGTTTCTTATTTCTTGTTTTCTTTCATATCTCTGGAAACGATAACTTGATCAATTATTCCGTACTTTTTAGCTTCATCAGAAGTCATAAACTTATCCCGCTCAGTGTCTTCAGCGATTTTATCAACTTTCTTACCCGTTAATTCCGCGAGGATTGAGTTTAAACGTTCTTTTAAATATAATATCTCTCTGGCTTGTATTTCTATATCGGAAGCCTGTCCCTCTGCTCCGCCCCAGGGCTGATGAATCATAATACGTGAATGAGGCAAAGCAAATCTTTTGCCTTTTGCTCCTGATGCTAATAAGAACGCGCCCATGCTTGCTGCCTGTCCGATACAAATCGTGGAAACATCACACTTGATAAACTGCATGGTATCAAAAATCGCAAGCCCGGAAGTAATAATTCCGCCCGGTGAGTTAATATACAACGCAATATCTTTTTCAGGGTCATCTGCTTCTAAAAATAATAATTGCGCGATAGTTATATCAGCAACAGCATCATCTATGGGTTCACCCAAAAGAATAATTCTGTCTTTTAACAACCTTGAAAAAATATCGTAAGAATATTCCCCTCTTGCGGTTTGTTCAAATATATTTGGAATAATAGGCATAAAATCCTCAATTCATTATTAAATTTATTTAAGCTTAACTAATAATAATCATATTAGGTACTGTAAGCAATAGTAATATTTATCATTTATAAAATGAAGTAAAAGTTATTTATATCTCAAGCTTCTTTTTCTCGCCTTTACCTACTTTAGAATTTTCAATAATGAAATCAATAACTTTTTTATTTTTAACCTGAGCATCCACAGCTTGTTTAACCTCGGGCTGTTCATAATCAGACTTAAGTTTTGTAAGTGATGCTTCATTCTCGGCAGCATGTTCTGTCAAGTATGCATTAATATCTTCATCATCAATCTTTATTTCTTCAAGTTTTTCAATTTCAGCTATTATCATGTGCCTTTTTATCATTTTAGTCGCGTTAGCTTTTTGCTCTTCAAATACCTCTTCTTCTGTTTTATTCTCGGTATTTAAAAATTGCTCAAAACTCATGCCTGTCTGGTTTAAATAATATTGTAAATTATAGAAAAACTGGTTTGTCTGCTGGTCAATTAATGTTAAAGGTATATCAAAAGTACTTTCTTCAATTATTTTATCAATAATCGCATCAGTAAGTTCGTCTCTTTCTTTAGCCCGGCACCGGGTTTCAAGTTTTTTATCAACATCGAGTTTATATTGCTCAAGATTATCAAAACCTAAATCTTTAGCAAACTCATCATCGAGTTCCGGTATTTCCCTTTTGCTAATATTAATAACTTTAACCCAAAGCTTACCTTGCTTTCCGGCGATATCTTTATCAGGATAATATTCAGGAATTGTAATATCTATAGTTTTTTCATCTTCTTTATTTAATCCGATAAAATTTTCATATACATCTTTAAAATAGGGATCATTTTCATTTATACCAATCATGCCGCTGTGTTTTTTTGTTTCATCAAATTCTTCACCATAATAAGAAAATTCCATTAAACAAACATCGTCTTTCTCAACACTGCCTTCTTCTTTTGGTTTTAAAGTGCTTTGAGCTTCTATTGCCTGTTCCATATATTCCTGAACAGTTTTTTTATCATAAGAATAAACATTCTTTTTAACGCTTAAGGTTTTATACTTTCCAAGTTCTAACGAAGGAGCAACCTCTATCCTCGTTGTAAAGGTAAAATCGCTGTTTTCATCCATATCATCAATTTCATCGAAATCAGGCTGGCCTAAAGCTTTAATATGATTCTGCTTTAAAGCTTGCTGCACAACTTTAGGCAATAACTCGTTTAATACTGCATATTTAATATTAGGAAGAAATTTCTTTTTTAATACGTTTAAGGGCGCTTTTCCCGGCCTAAACCCGGGCAGGCGTACTTTTTTATTAATATCAGCTATTGCATCGGTAAATTCCTTTTGAATTTCGGTTTTATCAATAGTTATTTCCAACTCAGTAACCGCGTTTTCTTTTTTTTCAACTTTAGTTTCTATTTTATAATTTCTAGCTGGTTTTTCACTCATATTTTCTCACTCTTAATTTTAAAATTGTGAACGAAAATTAATTAATAATTCATAAACAGTCAAATTAAAATATTTAGCATTGAAACATATTTTAAATATTTTAATTTTAATAAAATTAGAGAAAATGTATCTAATCAAACATTTACTTATCAATAAATTTCAGAAAAAATGACTGTTTTACTCGTTATTACATTGAAAATATCGATAATAGTGTATAGAATATATGTTAGG
>CALGPD010000172.1 GCA_937960625.1 uncultured Spirochaetia bacterium
ATATTAAGCACGGCAGCGAAATAGTTTATTACACAAACGGTGAAATGCGCAGCAGTGTGGTATACGACAACGGAAAATTAAACGGTCCGGCGGTTTACTATTATGCTAACGGAAAGGTGAGTGTATCAAAATATTATGTTTATAACCTTTTACACGGTGTTGAAAAAAGATATTACGGGAATGGAAACATAAGCAAAGAGTTAAATTGGGCTAACGGAAAGCTTAATGGTAATTTTATTTTTTATAATTATCAGGGCAAACAAGTTGCCATACATGTATATAGTAACGGAAGAAGAGTAAAATAATTTATTTATATAAACTTTAAATATAGGAGTATAAATGATACTTGAATTAATTGGCCGTATCAATTTTATAAAAGAGGAATATCCCGATCTGATAACAGTTAGCAGAGGAATTAGCATTGATTTGATTAATTCAGTTGAAGAAAATGAGAATATAACTTTACCCGAAAGTTATAAAATTTTTCTGCAAAATTTTAACGGATTTTATATTAATGAATTTTTTGAAGATGATGATTTTAATGAAGATGAGGATCATATTGATTTTCATAAAAGGTTTATGTCTTTAGCTGAATTACAAATGTTTTTGTCAGATATTTGTGACATGTATGAGGTATACAACGAACCCCCGCCCTATATTCCGTTTTTTATAGACCCTTATATTGATGGAGTGAATCCAGACGCTGACGGATTTTATGAGTTTTCCGAGTTTTTGTATAATGATATGGATACCGGTGTTTTTTCTATTAAGAATCTAAGTGATAATATATATCTGGATGAGATGCGTTTAAGGTCTACTCCGGAATTATTATTTAAAAGCTTTGAAGAATTTTTAGCATATTATTTGGAGCGTTTTAAGAATTTATAATACAGCTTTATTTTAAAGGCAAATGCTCGCTTTTTTTAATCATCCGGGTATGAAGAAAATATAACAACTGAAGAAGAATTAAATATAATTGTATATTAATTAGAACGAATTTTACGTTTTTTCCTAAAATACTGAACGATTTTAGATTGCTTTTCATCCAGAGCAACATCAAAAGGAGTTTTGCCTTTTTTGTTCTTTTGTAACTGAGCACCGTAATTAATCAGCATTTCCGTTATTTCCAGATGCCCGTTTTTAGCGGATAAATGAAGGGGAGTATCTCCATCTTTATCTTCAGCGTTAATTTTTGCCCCTTTGCCGATTAAAAACCAGACTATATTAATAAAACCGTGATGTGCAGCAAAGTGAAGGGGGGTAAGCCCTGCCATATACCCTGATTTAATTTTTATGTTAATTTTTGCTTTTTTCCAAACTAAAAACTTGCTGAATTGAAAATGCCCGCTCATTGTAGACAAATGCAGAGGTGTTATTCCTTCGGAATCCTGAGCGTTTACATCAAGGCCTTTTTCAGTTAAATAAATTGCGCAACGTAAACGGCCTATGTCAGAAGCAACGTGTAAAAGTGTTCTGCCGTAATGATTCTTAGTGTTTATTTTAGCGCCGCTTGAAATTAATAGTTTGAATACACCAAAATTATGGTTTTTAATGGCTAAATATAATAACGAATTACCTTCATAATCTTCTACGTTTACATTAGCGCCGTTTTCGACCAGATATTGAATTATGCTGAAATCTCCCAGACTCATTGCAAAGTGAATGGGATAATATCCAGCATTGCTTTTAATGTTAATATCCGCGCCTTTTTTAATAAGATATTTGACTATATCAATCTTGCCAGAGCTTACAGCGAGGTGCAGGGGGGCAATTCCGTTGTCAGACTTAATATTAATTTTTGCTCCTTTGGAGAGGAGAATTTTTATCATTTTCCCGTTGCCTTTGCTAACGGCAAGGTGTAGGGGAGCAATCCCAAGTTTGGCCTTGGCATTTACGTTAGCGCGCTTATTAATTGCTGATAAAAACTTGCTTAAGTTATTTTTCATAACTGCCGTATGCAGAGTTTTATCTATATTACTTAACGGGTAAACATGGCTTGCTGTAAAAATAAATATTAATAATAACGTTTTTCTCATTTGTTTTTTTCCGCAAAAACATTGTAATAGATTCCCTGAACAATTTCAATAAAAATATGATTTTTTTTTATTTACGCTGGTTAGGCAAGTGGTTTATTTATCTAAATTTATACATTTAATTAAGTTTGAGAAATAAGAATTTTTACACTGAATAAAGCAGAGTTAAAAAGAGAACGCAGGATACAGTAGAGTTTTATAAAAATCAATGTATTAATTTGAAATGGGAATTTTTGCTTTTAAATCTCAGGTTGTTTTGACAATGCGTTGGTTTTAACCGACTGCTTTGAATCAATGGAAGTATTAGATTACTAATAAGTGTAAATCATGTCCTCGGTCTAAAATGTAAACTATGTCCCAATTCGTACCTAAAGAGGGAGATGGAGGGGGTTTTTAAAAATCCCATCCGGTTTATTTGCAACGAGATTGCTTCGTCATTTCATTCCTCGCAATGACATTGGCTTTTGAAATTTGAGTAGAAAAGCTACAAGCTAAGCCATTAGCAAGCACTCACCCGGGCTTGGTTTTTGATAGCGCCGGCAAAGCTATCCCATCGGGTGCAGCAACACTTTTTGAAGGAATAGAGCTGTGTCTCTATTCTATAAACTAAAACAATATACGGCCGAGGTTCCGCCATCTAGGCGGCCTGCCTCTTGAATCAACAATTTTAGTATAATTTTTTGCGTATTTATAAAAATAACGCGCTCTAGGTATTCTATATTTGCGTATGGTTTTTGGAATTTTTTGTTTGAAATGTGTTTTAACTTTTACAACGATATAGTTTCGTTCCGGCACTAAAACTTTAAAAACTGCAATTTTATTTTTTGAATTGAAAATCCGGCTTACAAGAAAGTTTCCTCCGGTACGTGTTTTACTTTCAATGATAATTTGAAATCTGCCGTCTCCATACCTTTCTTTAAAATAAAATACAACGGGGACGCCTTTCCACGGTTTATCAAGGTTAAACGCAGCCATTTCAACGGAATTAATTACTGCTTTTGTTTTCCAATACGATTGCGAGTCTTCGTTACCTTCATTCCTTACCCTGTTTTCCGTTGTTATTTTTACTTTATTTTTCGTTTTTCTCCATGTTAAATCTCCTCTATTTTCATCAAACTGCCATGAGAGTATTCTCGTTAATCCGGCTCCGGGTTTAACAAATTTAGTTAGGTTTATTTCCAGCCGGGTTGATAAACCAAAACGCCTTTCTTTTGCTCTGTCAATATATACTCTTGTTCCTGTGCTGTCCCGTGCTTCAATATTAACCGCGCCTACTGAAGTTAGCACTGTTAATATTTTCCGTCTGCCTGAAACGCCCAGCATATTTATTCCGGGCATTGAAGCAAGGTCTTTTTCTGGGTCGATATAACTGAAATTTATAGTTACAGGGTATTGGACAGGCTGGTTATCCAAACGTTTTAGAATTTTTCCATGTACAACGAGTTTAGCGTTATTAGTAGGGTCGAAAATTTGTTTTGTCTGGTTTTTGTTTATTGAAAAATTGTATGAAGATATTAAAGAGAAATCAATTCCATAGACTAAATCATTTTTACTAATAGTTTTAATTAGTGTAGAATATCCTTTTGCGGATACTTTTGCAATCATGGTTCTTTTACCGAATTTTAAATTACTGAAATTGAAAAATCCGTTTTTATTCGTATAGCGTTTTGCAAGAATTCTGTAGTGTGAATTATAAATAACTATTAAAGCGTTGTTAATACCTACACCGGTGTAGTTGTTTTTAACAAGTCCTCTAACATAATAACGCACTCGATTTCCGAAAAGCTGGTCATCCATTCTAATAATTTCCTTACGTGTATCTTTATCCAGTATATTCTCATACCATCTATTTCTGCTGTAAGGGTTTTTCGTTACATTGAAAGAATACGTTGAATTAATAGAAACTAATATTGCAGTCATAAAAATAAATAAAACGGTTTTTTTATAATTTTTCATTTTACACCCCTTATATCGTTATGTATAAACACTTAAATCAACGAACTGTTTCATGTTTTAAGGAAATAGAGTTCAATTTATAATTTATTTATTTCTATTAATAATTGATTTCCGATTTCATTTATTTCATCTACGAATTCTTCTTCATCCGGTGAAAGGTTTAACATCGACATAATAGTGTGTTGAACAACTTTTAGGATTGAATTAACATAATCAAGGAGTTCGTTTTTAAAAGTTTTATAGAAACTATAACGTTTTTCAATAATTTGGGATTGGTCCAAGCCGTTGCATTGGTCAATGAGATAATTGTAGTTTTCCATTATTTCCTGTTCAATGGTTTCCATTGCTTCCATTGAAGCTTCTGTTGCGTCATCAATCGAATATTCCATAAGCATGTTTAATTTAAAATGGATTACACTGGACATAAACGCTTTGTATAAATTATCAACTTCACTGATTGGCATCTGAGCATCATTACCTAGGATTTCGTTTATTCTTTGAATCAGGCTTTCCAGTTCAAAGGGTTTTTCAAATACATGTGCGCCTATCATTCCTGCATAGGTTTTAACGTAATCGTCTTTTTTATACGCTGAACATATTATTATGGGCAGTTTGGGATTAACTTTTAAAATTTTATACGCTGCATTAAAACCGCCGATTTTTAAACTTGAACTAATATTTACATCGAGTATAGCTAATATGACCTTATTAAATGAATCCGAATTAATAAAATCAATAGCCGCGTTTAATTCATCAAAAATATATAGTTCTCTGTCTTTAAAAAATGCCCTATAAAAATCATGTAAAGTTATATCGTCTTCTAATATAAAAAACGCTTCTCTCATAATCTACCTGCTAATTTAGATTATTTAGCTTTGCCATTAATATTACAATACACTAAAATATAAATTTTTACAATCAAATAAAATAAAAAAGCTCTAATTTCTTAGAGCTTTTTAAAATGTTATTAATCTATTTATATTATGGTTTATTAATACCCTCTGTTAATTGAATTTAATTTTTCATATACCATCTTAGCAAATCCGAAGTCACCCATCTCGGTTACTTTACGGGAATACTTTTGATATAACATATCGGAAAATATTTCTTCTCCGCGTCCGCCGTGTAAAATGTTATTCTTTTTATTTAAAGTGTTCCTCATAACTTTAAAAAGCTGGTTAACAAAAATTGATTCAAAGTCTTTACAAACTTTCATCAGCTTTTTATTTACGTTTTGGTTATCAGGCGCGGAGACTTTAATACCGTTAACGAACTTTAAGTTTCCGGTTTTATTTTCTGATTTTGAAACCGTGTTGAGTTTTGCTTGTAGAATTTTTACAGCAGCACTGTCCCTGTTTGCAAGCGCGTTATTTGTCATTATTCCCGTGTTTATCATATTCATGATAGCCTCCTGTTTTACATTATAACGAGTTTACCGCTTAATGTTCCTGCTCTGTGCAGTATGGATAAAATATTTATTAAGTCTTTAGAATCCGCTCCAACTCTGGTTAATGTGTGAATTAAATTGGATAAATTTGCTCTGCTTTTTTTCCGTCTTCCATTGATAAAAATTTTAAGCCCTTTATACGTTACCACTGTATTTTCAAGAGTTACCGCATAACCGATTACAACGCTGTTTTCACTTTTATTAATTACAACGAGGTTGCCTTTAATGCTGATTCTATTGTCTCCTGCATAAAACGCGTTAGCTGTAAACATTAGAGTAAAAAATATTGAAATTAAACTTTTCATAAATTTATCCCGTTATTTCAACCTTTCCAGGGCCGATTACTCGTACCTTAAATGTTTTGCCTTTAAAATTACTTTTTACGGTAATTATATCTCCGTATCCGCCGTTTTCCATTGCTTTGCCTTCAAAGAAAACAGCGGTACTGCCTCTTTTATATCTGATTTCAACTTCCTGAGAAGCAGAAACAATTATTTTTTTTCTTAAATAACTTCTTAAAATAGGCCCGCCTCTTGGAATATACCTTTTAGATACAAATCCGGGCAGTTCTTTTCTTGAGAAGATATAGTTTGACAGGTCTTTTTGAAGTAATATTTCATTATACCTGACATTGTATGAATATATCGGCCTTCCGGGTAATATTGCCCTTCTGGCGAATAATACTTTGATTCTGCCTTGAATGATAATCACAGTTGATATTTTTTTATATAACCTGCCGTCAAGAAAAATATTGATATTTATTCTCTTCCTTCCATATAAAACCTTTGTGTTTCTAAGTTCAACCTGAAGTCTATAATTCCCTAAAGGGATTTCTACGCCTTTCATTTCCGAAGGGAAGATCAAATACGTTCTTTTCCAATCCGTTGGAAATATTTTATGAATTGTATTTTTAATTTGCGCTTCAATTTCAAATTGCGTTATTTTTGTATGAGGAGTAACAACTTTTGATTTATTTCCAATGATTGTATAGCTTTCCGTAGTAAAACCTTGATTGTCAATTATCTGTTTTATCTTCGTTGCTGTTAAAGTTTTAACGCGTTTGCCCGTTTTACCGAGAACGATTTTCCCCCATTTTTCTTCGTTGTCGCCGTGAATTAAGGCAATTTCACGTAATTCGATGAAATTGCCGTGAGCATAACCCACTTCGCGCAAGTAAATAGTGACTGCAAATAGAGGGAATGCAATAAATAAAAAGAATGTAATGAAAAACGCTTTTTTCATATCTGTTTATTTATCCTTTTTTTCAATATTTTTTCCCGAATGCTTAATTTTTTCCCCAGGAACTTTAAACGTATTTCCTTGAAAAATATCAAACTCGTTTTTATATTCAGTATATATTTTTTTCTTATTAATCATTCAATTTCCATTATTAAATATTTATTTCCGCTAAAGTAATTAACTATTATACGTTAATTATCTTTTTAATGTAACCGCTGTTCCAAGCATGCTGTCTGATGTCTGAATTATTTTTGAATTAAATTCATAAGCTCTTTGCGCGGTTATAAGGTTAACCATGGAATCAATCGGGTTAACATTTGACATTTCAAGCATTTTCTGCATTGTTTTGCCGAAACCGTTACGGTTAGGTAATCCTGCTATTTCCGGCCCGCTTGCTTCGGTTTCAACGAATAAGTTTTCACCAACAGCTTTTAATCCGTTTGGGTTTACAAACCTGAATAAACTTATCTGCCCGACTTCAACAGTTTCATTTCCGCTTGCTGCTGTACGGCATGTTATAAAACCGTCTTTTGTTATTTTTACAGAACTTGGAAGATAACCTTCAGGCATTTGAACCGGAGGCTCTAAGTACTGGCCGTTTGCCGTTAATAAATACCTGTCTCTGTCAGCTTTAAAAGCTCCGTTTCTTGTATAAGCAAAACCCTGGTCCCCCGCTAATTTTACTTTAAAAAAGCCTTCGCCGAAAATTGCTATATCACTCCATTGTTCGGTTTGTTTGGGCGCGCCCTGTGTATGCAGTTTCATTGTTGAGTTTACTTTTACACCTAAACCTGCCTCAACTCCAACCGGATAACGCGTTCCTCTTTGTGTATGCAGGCTTGCCGGTGTACCTGCAAGGCGCAATGATTGATATAATAAATCTTCAAATTCTGCCCTGTTCTTTTTGTATCCTACTGTGTTTACATTGGATAAGTTATGGGCAATTGTGTCAATATTGAATTGTTGGCCGTGCATTCCTGACGCACCGGTCCATAAACTTCTCATCATAACTTTAACTCCTCATTTAATTTTTAACTAAATCTCGCTATATCATTAACGCATCTGCCTAATAGTGAATCATGCTGCTGAATTACTTTCGCGTTTGCTTCATAAGCTCTCTGCGTTTCTATTAATTTTACCATTTCGGTTACCGGGTTAACATTTGAACCTTCAAGATGCCGCCATATAATTTTTGGACGTTTCCCTGAGTTTAGTTCTATAATTTTAGCCGGCCCTGAATTTTCGGTTGCCCTGAATAAATTATAACCCTCTTTTTTAATTTCCCTGATATCCCTGAAATTAACTATTTTAATCCTGTCAACTACTTCCCAGTCAACAGCTCTTGGACGTTTTATTAATACGTTGCCTAAATCATCTATTTTAATTTCGTTAGTTCCGACTTTGATATGTCCGCCTTCACCATTTACCCTGTTACCGGATTTAGTAACGAGATATCCTTCATTATCAACAACGAACCCGCCGTTTCTTGTGTATCTTTCTCCGTTCGGAGTATCTACAGCGATAAAACCCTGACCATGCAACGCGATATCGTATTTATTACCCGTTTTAATTATTGGAATAATATGATGCGCGTCATTTGTTTCAAAACGCGTTATCACTCTATTAACTTCCACACCTGTTCCAAGCTTTCCAATGCGCGGGCCAACATCATAACTGCCTATTGGAATTTTCGTTACTCCGTCAGAATTCATTCTGGATAACATCATCTGAGGAAATGATTTAAATAAAAGCATATCCCTTTTAAAACCGTGAGTATTTACGTTTGCAAGGTTATTTGCAATAATATCAACGTTATGTCTTTGTGCTTCCATTCCCGATGCGCTTGTAAAAATTCCTCTTACCATATTTCCTCCGTTTTTATTGCTCTTTTTCTCGTTTAATATCTCCGCCAATATTGCGGATTTTTTCTTCAAAGTTTTCATATCCTCTATCAATGTGATAAATCCTGTGTACGCAGGTTTTTTCTTTTGCGCTTAAACCCGCGATTACCAAAGCCGCGCCAGCGCGTAAATCACTTGCCATAACCTCAGCACCGAGTAATTCATCAACACCGTTTATAACTGCCGTATTATCTTCAACCCGGATATTACATCCCATTCTGTTTAACTCACTAACGTGAATAAACCTGTCTGTAAATATCGTTTCTGTAATTAGTGAAATTCCTTCGGATTTAGCAAGAACACACATTAACTGAGGCTGTAAATCTGTTGGGAACTCAGGATAGGGCAGTGTTTCAACTTCCGTACCCTTAAACCTCTTTTTACTTTTAATGTGTATCTCAGTATCGAGAATATCTATTTCCACACCAATTTTCCGTAGAACATCTGTTAGAGATTGTACGAAATCCGGATAAGTTTGTTCAATTATTAATTCCCCTCCGGTTGCAGCTGCCATTGACATAAAAGTTCCCGTTTCTATTCTATCAGGAATAACTTCATACTCGCATCCGTGAAGAGATTTTACTCCATGCACGGTTAAAACCGGTGTTCCTATTCCTTCAATTTTTGCGCCCATTGCAACGAGGAAATTAGCTAAATCCGCGACTTCGGGTTCCAAAGCAGCAGAGTTTATCGTTGTTGTTCCTTTTGCCAGTGCAGCGGCACACATAACATTATCCGTTCCTAATACAGTAGTCCCATAAGGTGAAACAAGGTGTGTACTCGTTCCTTTTAAACCGTCTGTATTGGCAACGATATAACCATGTTCGATTTTTATATCTGCCCCTAATAATTCCATTCCTTTTATGTGCAAATCAACAGGCCTTGGGCCTATCGCGCATCCTCCAGGAAATGAAACTCTTGCGTGTTTTGCTTTTGCAAGTAACGGGCCTAACACGCTTATTGATGCCCTCATTGTTTTAACTATATTATATGGAGCGATAGGGTCTAATTCTGCGGGCTGCGTTACTGTGAGAATCCCGTTTTCAAACTCAATTTCTTTTCCGCATACTTCAAGAACTTTAATCATTGTTCTTATATCTCTTAAATCAGGAACTCTTTTAATAATACATTTGTCTTTAGTAAGCAAAGTAGCAGCCATAATTGGCAGAGCAGAATTTTTACTGCCTGATATTTTTACTTTCCCGTTTAATTCTTTTCCACCGTTGATTACGTATTTATCCATTATCCATCCTTATTCATTAAACTTCGGTATCCTATAAAATAAGTTTAGTATTTTAAAGGAAAATCACCGTATTATGTAAACTTGAACGTTAAAAATAATGAATATAGCGGAATAAATTAAACCATTTATTGTAAAGTTTAAAACAGGTAAAGTATACGGTGTAACATTTGTTTTTTAAAATACTTCATTAATACCTGAATTTTAATTTAAAAATAACAGCAAATTCTTTGAGTTTTACTTTACTAAGAGGAATATTTTTGACAAAGTAATTCCTTTATAATGGTGCATCTTTTGGGATTGCTTGGCCGCGCTCGCAAAGACTGCCCCTGCGATAATTTTTTTTACATTCCCTGTAATTCAGATTCGACATACTTTATAAAAGAAATGAAATATATTTAATGCAGAAATATTTTAAAATTTAAATCGATTTTTACGTTTGAAAGTTAACTCGTTTAAAAATATGGATTATCTTTATAACATTGTTTAAACAGTATTATTTGGAGGAGCCATGAAACGCGTTACTTTTATTTTTTCTATTGCTATTTTTCTTTTTTTATATTCATGTTCATTAAAGCAAAGCGCTGCTTTGAACTGGAAAGTTACATGGACTAACCCAGGTGCCGGACAGGTTAGAAATATGATTACGGAAAACCTAAAACCGGATTGGTTACCCGTTGGTTTATCCTCAAATATGAATAAGATTTTCGCGTTTTATATAAAAGCTGAAAAACTAAAACTAACGGCAAAAAGTTATGCTGTTGAAAAATATGATAATATTGATAGTTTTAAAAATACAGTTGATGAAAAAATAAAATCGTACCGGCTTCCTATAGGTATTACTCAAACCGGCGAGAATTTTTGGGTTTTATATGTAAAAGTTAAGAATAATGCTAAAGGCTGCAAAATTATAAAAATTAAAAATTTGGCTAATTTTAACAAGAGTATTGAAAGCAATTCTGTAAAAGGTTTTTACCCTGCCGCCCTTACTGATTCGGATAATTCAGTGATTGTATTGTTTGTCAAACACAGCGCTTTTTCAGCAAAGAAATGGCATTTAAAAGCACATTCTCCTAAGAAAGGGTTGTTTAAAAAACAAGTTGATATGGAAATATCAAAGGGCATGCTTCCTGTTACATTTAGTTATAGGCGTGACAGGGTATATATGCTGTATTTATTAAAGTAATGCATGTTTTTATTCTTTTTATGCTTAAATTATAAAAAAAAATTGAAATTCCAAATAAAAATATTGTATATAATTCTATATGGGTTAATATAACTAAAGAGTTATGAGCTATGATTTTACAAAAATATAGTTATAGGAGGACATATGAAGAAAATTTTAGCTTCAATAGTTTTTGTATTGGTATTCTCTTTCGGAGTTAGCGCCTTTGCAGGAATTGAGAACTGGAAGGTCGCATGGACAAGGCCTACTAAATCCAGACTTAGAAGAATGATCGGCAGAAACATGAATAAGAAATGGATACCCGTTGGTGTTTCTTACAGAAGAGGTAAAATCTTCGTTCTTTTTATCAAAAACAGAAGAAACACTCTTAAGATCCGTAGATGGAATTTAAGCTGGTATAGAACTCTTCCTGCTTTAAAAAGAGGTTTAACTTCTAAAATTAGAATGGGATGGCTGCCAATGGGATTTACTCAAGGGCCGAAAAAGGTTTGGGTAATCTATATTAAAGGCAGGATAAAAACCCGTGCGTGGAAAATTGTCCGTGCTTATAATCTAGGTCAATTTAGAAGGAAAATCCGTATAAACGCGCGTTTAGGCTGGTTCCCAGTGGGAGTAACAGATACAAAAAAAGCCGCTTATATTCTTTTTATCAGGGATAGAAGCTTTAGAGGCAAAATGTGGCAATTAAAAAGACATTCAAACACAACCCGAATTTTTAAACGTCAGGTTGACAGACAAAAACGTTATGGCTGGATTCCTTGGACATTTACTTACAGAAAAAATAAAGTATTTATGTTCTATTGGAAAAGCAGGCCTCGCGGTATGTAAGAATTATTAATTCATAAAGAAAACGGGTTATCTAATTTAGGTAACCCGTTTTTTTATTATTGCTTTTTGACTGAAATGTAAAGTAAAAAAAAATCGTAAAATTAGTTAGAATTGTTAATTTTTTAAGTAAAAACACTAAGGTTAGTGTTAAAAATATATAAGTATGAAACAAAATAAAAAACTTTAAAACCCAGTGAAAGGGGGCAACATGAAAAAACAAAATAAAAGACAATTGCAGAACATTATCAGCAGAATAAGAACTTGTTTCGAGCTAAAATTTACTAAAACAAACGTGAAATCCGGCCCCCAGAATGCGGGACCACAGAGATTGACAAATTGGAAATCTCTTTAAAATAGAATGACAACGCTCCTTTGAATGAAATTTATTAAAGAGCACTATTGTTTAGTGCTCTTTTTTTTATAAATAAATTTACTAATTTATTATTGCGTTAATATATTTTTTATAATAAATGCTTATAGGTGGGAATATGGATAAGAGCTTATTACTTGAATTAAGAGAATTAATATTAGAAAGCTTAAACACAGAGCAGATGGAAACTCTGGGTAAAGATATTGACCCAAAATATAATCCGTCTAAAATGGCAAAACTTCCTTTAGGCGCGCGTTTACGGGATAGAAAACAAGCATCAAAAATACTCGTTGAGTTTGCTATTGAAAAGCAAGCCGGACATCAACTCGTTATCGATTTTATTGAATCAAACGGCAAAACCGTTGCCGGAAAAAAAGTTGAAATAGCTGATATTGAAGGATTTTTAGCGCGTTTAACAAATTTCGGCCTTGTTTATAACAGAGAAAAAGGGAAACTTGAAGAGTTTGACGGTAACATGGGTACTTTATCAAACTGGGGTATTTTAAAAGAAGGCGAAACTTATGAACTCGCTATCATGAGTATTGACATTGCGGGTAATTCCATTCTTCAGGAAAAATATGAAAAAGCGGATATTGAGAATAATTATAAAAAGTTTATGGAACATATAAAGTTATATCTTGAGCGTTTTAAAGGAAAAATATGGAGCTGGGCCGGTGACGGCGGTTTATGTGCTTTTTACCTTGATAACAAAGCCCAAGATGCGGTAAAATGCGCTTTTGGTATTTTATGCGGTATGCCTTTATTTAACATTCACGATAATACTTTAGGTGAACCTCTTAATATACGCATTGCAATTGACAGGGGAAATGCAGCGTATAAGCACGATAAAGGAAATATCTACAGTGAAACCATAAACTGGGTTGCGCATCTTGAGAAAAAAGGTACAGATACTAATTCAATTTCAATATCACTTGAAGTATATGAAGCCTTGGATGAATACGCTAAAAGCTTTTTCTTTAATGACGGCCAGTTTGAAAATAAAGTTCATTATAAATTCGACTTACGCGATAGAATAGGCAGTCAGGGAAAAAGAAAACAGTTTGATAAGTAGAAGTTTTGTTTATGATTAACGCAAAATTTGATTTTTAAAATACATGAAAAATTGAAATTCAATTAAAATACTATTCAAACAAGTTAAACTGAACGGGTTTGTCTTTTTTAACAGGTTTATTTTTCAAAGACTTAACTTTCTCTATTTTACCCAATTCTTTAATAAATTTCGATACAGGCAGTTCTTTTGTTTCTCCGTAAATTTGGCGTTCTCCTGCTCCGGTTAAATATACACTTTGTTCGCCTCTGGTAAGGCCAACGTAAAACAACCGGCGTTCTTCTTCAATGTCGTTTACGTTGTCTTTTTTAAGTTCAAACGGAATAATGCCCTGCTCACATCCGGGTATAAAGACTGTTCTAAACTCAAGGCCTTTTGCCGCGTGCAGGGTAATTAAGCTGACTTTTTGCGCGGCTGGATGAGCGCTCCAATTGTTTAGAGCAATTTTTACATTGAAAAGTAAATCTTTAATGTTTGCGGACACTTTAGCGGAGCTAATAAAAACGCTTTTTTCCCATTCAAGAATTCCATCCGTGTAATTGCTTTCAATTAAAAGTTTGACAGCTTCAGAAGGATTTTCATTGAATTTATCAACGGTTATATCTATTTCATCAAAAATTAAACGCGCTGCAACTCCATATTCAACGTAATCCTGTAAACGTGAAAACAAAGACTTTGCGGCATTGCTTTCAAATTCTTTACTCTCGCTTGTAGAGTAGGGAATGCCCTGCTTTTCAAGAGCTTTCTCAATTTTGGGTTGAAGAATACGGGAGCGTAAAAGGATAGCTATTTCATTAAACGCGTGTACGTTTTCATCCTTGCTTTCATCTCCGGTTAGCTCAAAAGCGCCTACAAGTGATTTTACTTTATTTGCGATGAAAGCCGCTTCATCAAACGCGTTTTTTGCTTTGTGATAATAAACACTGCCCTTTTCACTTATCGCGGAAATAAGGCTGCGGTCATAACCCGAATTGTTTTTGCTTATAAGCGTTGATGCCGCCCTGATTATTTCTGCCGGACAGCGGAATGATTTATTTAAAAACAACGGATGAACATTATCAAAATCATTTTCCAGCTCATTAAAATAACGCATATCAGAACCTCGGAAAGAGTAAATTGCCTGATCAGGGTCCCCGATAACGAATATTTCTTCCGCGTTATTAAAAACGGGTTTCAGCATTTGATATTGCGCGTTGTTAATATCCTGAAATTCATCAACGAGAACGTATTTATATTTAATCGCATCAGGATTTTGGTTTAAAAAACCCGGTGGAAGAACAATTAAATCATCCATGTCTATTAAAGAATTTTCGTTTTTATAATCAATGTATTTGCGTAAGATTTCATTTGAATTTTCTAATTCAAAATTTTTCGGATAATTGCCGGTTTGCCTATAAAAGCTTAACGCGGAAAACGTGTTATCTGCCTGATTTTTAGTAAAACCTGTTATTTCTTTAATTATTTCCGTGCTTCTGTTATTGTCAATTAAAATAGACGAAAACTTATTATCAAGTAAAACTTTATAACCAAATCCGTGGAAAGTATTAATAGTTATTCCTCTTTGGTTTATTGCGTAGTTTATCCGTTGTTCTAATTCCACTTTTGTTTTATGAGTGAAAGTAAGAACGAGAATTTTATCCGGATTTATTCCTATATCAATTAGGCGTTTTATTCTTCCGATTAGAGTATGTGTTTTACCCGTTCCCGGGCCGGATACAACTTTTATATGTCCGGTTTTATTTATTATTTCGTTTTGCTCTTTGGTGTATGCCTGCTGTTTTTCAAGCTTGTCAATTTCTTTTATACGTTTTTCAACCGTATATGTTTTATTTCTAGTGTTTTTTCTTTTGCTTATCTTTCTTTCAAAAAGTTCGCTTTGCCCTGAAAATGAATCCAGTTCGCCTTTTTCAAACAAGTAGATTCTGCCGTATTCACCGTCAAACCCTGCTTCGGTTTTTACTTCCGAATTACGCATTCTTTTAATAGCTTCTGATAATACCGGGTCTATTTCTTTTTCTATATCTTTAATTTCAGCTTTTCTAAGCAGGTTAAGTTCGTTTCCGAATTTTTGTAAACAATGATTGTATATCTTTTGGACAGATTTAGAAGCCTGACCAACGCCTTTTATTTCCGAAATAATATCTTTTAAAGGAATGATTGATTCATAGGGTTTTCTGTTTTCGGGTTTATAACCTCTAGGCCTGTTTGCCAATTCTTCAACTCTATGCATTACTCCTATGGTAAGCTTTTTACCGCAAACAGGGCAGATGCTATCCAGTTTGCCCGTTTCTCCGGGGTCAAGGCGTATTGAACAATTTCTATGTCCGTCAAAATGATATTTCCCTTGTTCCGGGAAAAACTCGATAGTTGATTTAAAACCCTGTCTCGTTTTTATACTTTGTTTTAATTCATCAAAGTCCATTTCCTTTTCAAATACGTTTGCGTTTCTTGCCAGTTTTTCCGGAGAATGAGAATCGGAATTTGATAATAAAGTAAAATTGTCCAGTGATGACAATCTCCAGTTCATTGCAGGATCGCTTGATAAACCCGTTTCAACGGCAAAAATATAAGGTGTTAAATCCTCAAATGCTTCTTCAACAGAATCAAATCCTGATTTATCCCCGAGCACGGAGAACCACGGTGTCCATATATGCGCGGGAACTAAGAATGCTCTTTCTGAGGCTTCCAGTGTTATTTCAAGTAAATGCTTTACATCCAATCCTAAAATAGGCCTACCGTCTGATTTAATATTTCCAATGCTATCGAGTTTTTTATTTATCTTGTCAATGCTATCAAAATCCGGCGCAAATATAATACTGTGAATTTTTCTAACAGCGCCGTTTTTTTTGTAAATACTTGATATTTCCGTTGTAAATATAAATTGTATTTTATTCGGGTCATTATGATTTACCGGCTCAATTTTTTCTTTTAATTTGTATATTCCGGGTTTATATTCAACGAGTTTTTGTTTTAACTCTTTTATCCATGCCGGGTGCGTAAAATCTCCCGTTGTTATTAAATCAAGGCCTTTATCAGCACCTACAATAGCAAAGTTCTCAAGGTTTGATTTTTTGCTTGTGGAACGGGAATATAAAGAATGAACGTGTAAATCTGCTATGAAATCTTTCATGCTGTTAATGATAAGAAAAAATTAATCACGTTGCAAATAATATACGAAGCCGCGGAAAAAATATTTTAAAATAGTTAATGAAGCATTAATTTGAAAAAAAATGCAGCGAGCGTATTTTGATTTTGGAAAGAATTTTGTTCATTTCTAGGGGAAATGCATAAAAATAAAACAAAAATATTACCCGCTGCTAAAGTTAAGTCTATTTGGGATAATTAAGCTTATCTGTATTAATTATAGTTGAATATGCAAATAAAACGAGTAAAAGTTACCTTTGTTACCTAATAATACTTTTTTGTTAATTTTGTTAATTTTCTGTTAACTTTCAAATTAGTTGTAACAATGCTTGTTGAAACATGGGATTGTTACGTCATTTTACAACCATAAAATGAATAGGGCTTAAACCAAGCATTCCCGTTTTCAAGTCAACAAAGAATTCAACGCAAAGTTCGCAGACAGACTGTGTGAAAAGATTTAAGGATCCCCTAAATTGCATGAATTAATT